>CAZXNN010000004.1:0-39645 GCA_964641915.1 uncultured Nitrospira sp.
CATTGTCACGCCCGGGGTGCGTCCGGCAGGAAAGGGCGTGGACGACCATGCCCGGGCGACGACGCCGACCCAGACGATCGCCGCCGGGGCCGACTATCTCGTGATCGGCCGGCCGATTCGGGACGCCGCGGATCCGGTAGCGACGGTGACTGAGATCGTGAACGAGATGCAGGCGGCGTTCGATGCTCGCCCATAGGCCGGGCAAGGTTGAGTTGCGGCGCATCACTGCTCTTTGCTAAGATCCTCGCGCTGCATTTAGATTCAATTCCTTCCCGATGGTGGGTGTAGCTCAGTTGGTTAGAGCGCTGGATTGTGGATCCGGAGGTCGCGGGTTCGAAACCCGTCACTCACCCCATCTTTTCTCTTCATAGGCCGCCGAATGTTGTCGGGTCCAAGATCTTTTGGCACTAGTCCAAGGGTTTTGGCACTGACTGAAAATTAATTGCGTACCATACTATAGCCATGAACATTGGTGAATACTTGGGTGGGTAATCCTTGACTGGAAGAAACGAAGAGACAGTCTGTGGCACATTGAGCTGTAAAGCCGCTTCACATCGGATTGATTATTCACGGCGTAGAGCAAATGAGGTATGGGCATATAGTCGGGAGGTAGAAATTAGTGGAAGGAAAAGATCTATTCGTTGATTGTGCACTAATTATTCTTCTATATGTCGCGAACAGCATCCAGCGAAGGGCGGAGCAAGGTGCTGCTCTCTCACTTGGCAAGATAGGGTGTGAGTTTTGGTTGCTCAATCCTGCCCCAGGCTTCTAAGTTGGGATGCTTGAGGCAATGATGGCTGATGACTTTTCAGTGATGGGCTTGGTACACCTGTTCCAAGTCTGTTTTGTGCGGTGATTCTACCCTCTTAGTTTACAACTCGGATAATGGCCCCGCTCCAGGGCCTTCAAATCCCAATACCAAGACTCAAACTCTTTATTTTTGAGAATGTAGCACCGTAGATGGGATTGCAATTGGGTCATGGAGAGAGCCCGGCCATTGGCCCATACTTGTTCCGCCGCCTTTACCATTTCAGCTTTCAGTTGCTCCCTGCGGTGGCGTAACTGTTCGCGGGCTGCAGCCTCGATTCGTCCTTCTATCTTGGCATGCGTGGTGGGATCGAAACGCTCATCATATCGTATGCGAAACGGCAGTAACGCGAAGACTCGGTTCTTGGTTATAGGAGTACCGTCCTTGGTCAGACTTGCAAGTATCTCATCTATCTGGTGAAGTCCTCCCTGTATATGATTCCGTTTTTGTTGGTGACGCACGGTTTTGAGGTGGTTCAGAATTGCCGAACGGTCTCGGGGTAATTGATCCAGCCAATGGTACAAGACATTCTTGGTAATATTGAGCTCTGTCGCGATACGATTGCTATTGACCAGCTCGTCTCGATGGAACAGCGCATTAATTGCCGAAAGTATCTTCTCTCGACGCACGAAGGATACGTCGGAGTCCCACTTGCGGGCAAGAAGTGCAATTGCGGGCGTTACAGGGAAGTGCCACTTTTGGAGGCTCGTCTCATGGCATAATGTCCACCCCGTTTTACTCGACCCCTTTGCGAAGCCCCAGCTCTTTAAACGATCCATCACCCGGCTCATTTTTTTGCTGGGAAGACCAGCGCTTCGGAACCGTTCCACAAAAGCAATCTTCCCGTGAGCCTCGTCGTCCGTGTATAGCCGAAACACTCCCTGGAGCAGTTGTCGTATAGGTATGCCGCATCTCTTTTCGGAATGACGAACAGCGCGGGCTCCGCAGGTGCGACACCCATTCCCGCTATCAAAATACCTAGATCGGGCTTCACATCCATATGCAGGGCACCACGGGTTAGCGCACATCATGTCCGGAGAAGCGTCGCCATGCCGAGGGGCCGTCGGTCGGATTGTTCCAAATTCAGCAATAGATATTTTGTGGAATCCGAGTAACGCTCTCACAGCTGAAAGTGTGATCGTTCGGTCGCGAGTTTCATAGATGGTCGCCACTTGGCGACAGGCCAGGCGTTTCTCGTCTGCTATGGAAACGTTCCGCTCCAGTCGCACAGTGCGAAGACGTGCTCTCACTGTAGCACGCGTGGTCTCCCCGTCTGTCCTGTCTAGTCCAATACCGTGTGACAAGAGATGAACGTAATCATTGGCAATGCGGTGTTGGCGCTCAAGAAATGCAGCTCCTGTCGCCCTTCCTGCCTTTCTAGATGTGAGAACCGGAAATCGGCAGTAGTAGCAATGACCGAAATAGGAGGCAGGAGCTAAAACGGGCGAGGTCTTATTGCATTTGCTACACCGATCCATGAGATAGATATGGTGAGTGGGGCAGATGAGTAACTCACGTAGCTGCCATGAGAGGCGATAATAGAACTGCTCGCATAAACATAGCGGGCACCACCTTCGCTCATCAGCTATGAGCGAATCATTCTTAGAAGGAAAGAAAAAACGGATTAAATGGTTCTTAGTCAACCGCTCTCTACCGTTGAAAGCAGTAAACAAGGGTAAGAATGTAAGCTGCTCCAAGACCGCCGGAGGTTGCTGTGTCCAGCCGGAGAGAGGCTCAATCGCAGGAGGCAGGCAATCGATCCTACTTAGGTTCCGCTGTAAATTAGCAGAGCCCCGCCGGTATTCCTTATCATCAAGACCAACCATGGAGTTGAGAAGAGCGGCGGTAGGCAAACACATGGACCGTGCCAGTCTTTGCAAATACCCACTCAAACTTTCGACGTCCCCTGAGTTCAATCCAAAAGGAGTGCAGTCGATTGGTTGATGGTAACGGCCTTCGTAGCCGTCAAGGCCAAATGGCGTGGGACTGTCTTGTCTCATAGGCCTCTGAGTTTCTTCCAGGCTGTGTACACTCGAGGATAATTCTTGAACTCGCAGTTTAATTCGACGCTGATTGCCCGACGTGTACAGGTCAGCCCTAGCATGCCTCTCCGCTCCATGACTCTCCGTAATTGTCGAATCAATCTCTGCTCTCTTACGGCTGCCACAGCGGCACGTGTTGTTTGTAATTGCGCCTTCAACGCGGCATGTACCTGCTTATTCTCTCGCAGGCGTTGCTTGGTGATGCCTATGGTCTTACACGCGGATTCGATGGTTGGCGCTTGCAATCGCTTCCCCACAAATGTCCTTTGCCCCGAGAGCAAGGGGGTGAGGCGTTGGCGTACCACGAGTTGTCGATTCAACTCTTTGCTGACCTTGAATCTGTGGCGTAGCGCTGGTGTGTCACGAAGTACTTCCTCAAGGGCACGCTGTTTAATGCCGGCTGTTGTGGCAAGACGGCTAATGGTCAATTTACAGGGTTGGCTTTGTAGTTTGTGCAAGGCTGCCATGATGCATCGTGAGACCTGTTGCTCCGTGGCGGGCGAGCTCGATCGATTGTGGTCTAGGAGGACAGGGCGTGTTCTTCCCCTAGGCAGCCATCCTAAAGGCATCGTGATGTGAGATAGGGCTTCCAAAGAGCCCGCCAAGTAACGTGCGGCCCGGATAATGACTCGCAGACTGACAATAGCCTTTTCGGACTCGAGGAGGTTAATCGTTGAGGGAGAGACGGCGAGAATGGTGGCTAATTCCTCCCTTGTGAGGCCTTTCCGCTCCCGTAGGAAAATCAGGGAGGGCCTCCATCCGGAATAGGAGGCGTTACGGAACAGTGCAAGTTGGCCACTGAGTAATGCGGCGTAATCGGACTGAATATCGATCTGTGATTCCCAAAGTCGCTGTGGAGCTGGCACCACCGTCTGTGCACTCAGATCTGCATAACAGGTGTCACATCGGCCGAAGACGGAGTTCATCTGTAATACCGAGACTTCGCGTTGGCAGGAGGCACACGCAGTTCTTAGAAAAGATCGGTGTGACAGGCACACCGTTACATCGCTCATCTGCCACAGGGACTGATAGGCCGTCTGCCTGAGCAGACAGGGAGGGCACCACCGTCTCGTGGTCTCGATCGAGCGATTCCCATAAGGAGCCGAAAAGAATGTGTGGATTGCAGTGTGGTCGGAGAACAGCGGTCCGTAAAACGCTGTGAACAGCACGGAGAATGACAAGCGTCTCACGCCATCCCACGGCGTGTTTGTCATGAGTAGTGGCGAAGAAATAAAGGTGAGCTGGGTGTCGAGAGTTTTGAGAAAACGGCTATTGATTTGTCTCGGCAGCGAAAGATACGCCTGCGTTGCCATGAGGTTGATGGAGGACGCAATTGATAGATAGTTCGCTGTCGCCAGCCGCTGTACATAGCTAGAAAGTGATTCAACAGTGGGTCTATTCAACCCCATGGGGGTAGGGCAAATGAGAATGGGATCAGGTCCTTCCATTAGCTGGCAGTGATGGGCAAAGGTCTAGCCATTAAGGGTTCTCTCAGAGGAGTTGAGCTTCCTCTGTCAGGACCTGAGCTTGAAGCGCTTTCATTTGGTCGTCGGGCATGCGGAATTCCTCGATCATCTCCGGGGTGATCGTGTCTTTGCTGTTCGTCAACGCATGCTCCAAGCAAGTCGCTAAGAGGTGCTTCAGTGGCCCGATCAATCCAAACGAGTGCTTGTAAAGGAGCGCGCAGTGCTCGTGCAGAGCGGACTTTCCGGGCAAAGATAATTTCTTTTCAAGGCTGACTACTAATTTTGCAAAATCTCGACGATCATCGGGATCCCCCTTTTTTGTCGGAACCTTGTAGCGCTCAAGCGGAATGGGCCGAAAACGGCGGATCGTCTGGCTGTTCAGATTGATCAAACGGCGGACATCGGGAAGTCCGATCAGAATCATCATGACTTGAAAGTCGTCGGCCGAAGATTTGAGATGCTCGATGTTCGCAATCGTAGACCGATTTGCGAAGTTCATGTGTCCGAACTCGTCCACGATACACACTGAAGTCTGGGCCTGTTTAATCATGGTGACAAGGCGCTGCGCCAAGGCGAATTCCGTGTTTCGGTCAAGTAGATAGGTTCCATCCTGGTCTTGGCGTATCGCGACAGCCTCGGTGGGAGCTGGCACATTGAGACTTTGCAAGGCACGTACGGTGAACGCTTTCCATGTGAATGGGATGGGAGATTTGAACCGAATAGCCGGCACGCGGCCAGGGGTGGTTTCCGCTCCCTTCATGAATCGTTCATAAAGGGCGAGCCCCACCTCCGTTTTTCCTGTTCCAGTCGGCCCATGTAGCACCACATGGGTCATGTGTTCGGCGCGCTTGCGATACCGAGGAAGATAGTGCTCGATCTGTTCATAAGCTCGTTCGACCATTGGGTGAAGCACTCTCGCCTCATCGAAAACTTTCAGCTTGAATTCGACGGTGCCAGGCAACGGATTCTCAACGAAAGGTGGAGCGATTACTTGTTCCATCAACTGACTCCCTCCAAAGCTGTTGGGTTACATTGACGGATATCCCTGAAATTGGTCGAGCTCTTCCAAGACCGTCAGGTCTGACCAGAGAGCGCTCGACGACGTAGACTGTTCTTTGGGGGAAGGTCCATCCCCGTCTAAGAGCTTTCGACTGGCCTCGCGCCGCAAGAGCTGTTGCTGGATCTCCTCCCGTTCATCCAGTCCCTGCTGTTCAAGGTTATGAATCCGTTCCCAGCCCGAGAAGAGCGATTCCAGGTTGACCAGCCCATTCTCGTGAGCGATGAGTTTCTTTGTCAGTCGATAGTCCAAGTAACTCATCTTGTGTGCGGCTTTTGACTGTGCAGATGCCGTGACCCAATTCTTCTCCTTCGGAAGCAGAGCCTCGATATAGGACAGATCTAGCGGATCCCATTTCACCTTTACGCGCTGCTTGAGTCCCACATAATTGGCAAGCAGCGGATTGCTGTAATGATGATGATGAAGCTCAATGCCCATGCGGGTTACCGTCCGCTCCACAACGGGAAGGGTTGCTCGATAGAAGGCTGGCAGATCGTTTGGAAACCGCGGATGACCTGTAAAGAGCAAGCCATTGTCCCATTGATTCACAGGCCGTTTCCCGTCCAAGCCTCTGTGCTCAAGCAGCGGGTAGATTTGTGTGAAGTAGACATTGAGGGCAATATCTAGCAATTCAGGCGTCCATGGGGTCTCCTCGCGTGGATCCCGGTTCTTCATCTTTACCTTGACCATGGTTTTGGTATTTCCTAATGCGTTATGAAGCAGTTGTTGGTTGATTGTGCCGAACATCCGTTCAATGACGGCTCCATACCGAGGTTTCCTGCGTGGCCGATATTGAACTGTGACTCCGAGTTCTGCACACATGGTGCGAAAGTGGTGTGATCGGAAATCCTTTCCATTATCTACAATCACAATGGCGGGAATTCCAAAGGCAGACCATTCTCGGTCAGTCGCATAGAGCTCCTTCGATTTCTTGAGCTGGACGCCATGTCGCATTACCATCATGAGACTCGTTCGACTCGGATGGTCGAGGCTCAGGTAGTAGCCCCAGGGGAGACGGGAGTAGACATCGAAGGCCAGGGTGAGCCAAGGACGACCCAGAGGGGTATTCGTTCGTGGGTCACGGAGTTCTAAGTCCAGCAAAGTATGATCGATTTCAACAATATGAGTGGGGAATTTGGCAAATCTGTCTGAGAATTGAGTGGGGGTGAGGAGGAAATTGTTCTCGAATGCTTGAAGCCCCTCACGTCGAAGGGCTTCGATAGCTGGATGGATACGTTTCAAATCCAGGTACAACGTACTACGGGGGGGTACTATGATAGGAGGGATCTCGAGAATGTTCTTTTTCTTAACCTCGTCCTTCATTATCTGGACTGCTGCCTGTTTATTGGGGGCGCGGGGTGTCAGATAGTGTTCGTTGACGACGAACCAGAAGATGCGAGAAAAGCGCGGATCTGGGAAATTGATGGCTCGTTGGCGCATTAGGGCCGTGCAGGGAACTAATCCCTCTAGGCCTCGCTTTTGATAGTCGCTCCACCACCGCCGAAGAGTTCGTAGCGATGATTGGTGCGTAGCTGCGAGGGCTGCTAACTCCTCATTCGTAACGGTAGGTTTGTTCAGGACAGGTTTGAGTATTTCCCGTCGTCGCTCTGCAATCTTTACATATTTAGGATCCACCCAGCTAAGGATGTTGTCTGGTTGCTTGGGTCTGTCCTGTGGGTACGCCGAGTCAATGGTGAGCGTGCCGTCTCCCATCCATCGAATAAGGTCTGGGATGAAAAAACGCTCATGTGACATGTCGCTGTGACGCCTGGCGAATATCTTCAGCGGCCCGTCGCTATCAGCGATAGTCCAGCGGAGACCGTTCAGCCGAAAGATCAATCCTCGCTCCCAGCCGATCGCATACATGGGCGATTCTCCTTTCGCTATAGGGTGCCGTTATATCGCTCCGGGCTTCAGTGGAAGCTGGTATGAGCTTAAATCAACTCGTAAATATGCACTGGGATAAAGCTGCAAGGTGTGCTCTGAGCCCGTTCGGATTTCATCTGAGACCAAATCCGCGCAAAGTCTTCCGGTATAGATCAAGTGCCAAATACAGGGCAACGATTGGTATGGGGTAAAAGGGGTGGCTGTGCCGGCGAGCTCAAGAACCGTCATGCCAGGCGATTGATAGATGGTTTGTATGAGGCGCTCGTCGAGTTCGCTGAGGTGGTTAGGCGTAAAACGAAAACAGAAAAGGAATTCCAGGTTTGCCGAAAGTGTCTGCTCTCCCTGGTCCGCCTCTGTAAATACCCTGTATTCAGCTTCGAATTGAGCTGCGAAGAGTTCTGCCTGACGGCGCTTCTCTGCAAAGCGACGATCGTTCAGAATGCGTTTGACCGGCTTCACTTCCTCAATTGTCAATCCATCGCACCACTCCACGAGAAAATCAGGGACGTGGGTCGTTTCCCTGCTGGAGCGTTTGCCATCGTAGGTAATTGGAATGGTCAGTGCTTGATCAAGGATCTGGACGACGCGGGGGTCTCGCTCTCTTCGAATGATGTGGCTGCGCTCCAGGAGAGACTCAAACTGGAGAGGCCGCGGCGCTTTGGATACAACAATTTGTCCGATAATGTTCTTCCCGAAGTTGTCCACCTTGCGGACGGGGCTTTCGCTAAGCGCTTGAGCCAACAGTCGTTGTTGTGGATCGCTCAACATGGATCGCCTCCGGGGACCTCGAAATTACGTTAGAAAAAAGGAAACGCTGGCAGTTCGCTTGTTTCGCGGTCATTGATCGGCTAGGGTTAGCCCTGACGCCCTGGTATAGATTAATAGATTAATAGATCAGTTAATTACTCTTGTCAATGGTGCCTCTTGCTGACTGACATCGACAGACTTAGTTTTTCGAAACGATTCAGAGGAATCATCGAAGGGATGGGATTAACTCAAAAGGCTGCCGCGGAAGCTCTCGGGATTCCCGTGCCCCAGATGTCACGTTATCTCAACGGCCAGATTCCCGATCCTGGGAAACTGCTCATGATCGCATCGTGGGGCGGGACAACGGTGGAGTGGTTACTCACGGGTAAGGATTTCCTTACCGAGATCGTGAGAAAGGATACCATTCAAGCCTCGAGCGGAGGATCTATACAAAAAGGCGTCAGTGACCACGTGCAGCGGGAGGTTTTACAGCAGGCATGGACTAGGCTTGACCCAGTGTCTCAATCGACACTGCTGAGAATTATGACAGGGGCATTGGAAACTCAACGCTTCTGGCTATTGATCGACTATCTCAAGATCATCGAAAATATGTTGCATCTGCATGCCCAGGGTCTGAATTGGCAAACGAGACTTCGGAAACGCGCTGCCATTATGTCGGACGTGCTTCTTATCTGCATGACCGGAATGGAAGACAAAGACCGAGAGTTTATATCGAAGGAGTTCGAGCGGCTTTACAAAAGAGACATCATGCGTACGGTCAGGGGGCGTACCCAAGATGGGCTGACAAGCTCACAGCAGGCTAGGCAGCAGACCCGTCGTACTGCCCTTGATAAAACGGCGGAGACGCGAATCAACAATATACTCAAAATCGCACGAACCAAAACACTGGGAGATGAGGAGCTGAACGATCTAACCAACCAGCTACTTGCGATCAAAAGCTTGTTTAGCAAAGCAGATGAGGCGGCGGGACACCTCGTGGGGAGAGAACTGGGAAGAACGAAAACTATAATAAGGAACGAGCTGGCAGCTTTACCTGACAAGCAGTTTACGAAAGACAGCTGGGTTGTGCTGACCTCTGAGATAACCCGGCTGATTACGAGGTCATAGCTCCCACGTCTTTGATGAAACGGCCTCATATGATTTGGATCACCTCTCGTGCATCGTAGTGTGATCACGGCAGAATTAGCTGATTGAAATACTTCTGGATCAGGCTGCTCCCCTCTACAGAAGTCTCTGCCGCAGGTGGTAGTGTTTTCCACCGCTATGGCGCGCTGGAGCTTCCGACGTGAAGCGGTTAAAGGAACTGGAACACGAGAACGGTCGCCTCAAACGGATGTACGTGGACCTGTTCCCGCTAGCGCAAACAATACGGCTTCTGTCGACGTAGTAACCTCTCTAAAATTGTTTCTCCTTATTTTCATCTTCCTCACAAACAGCCATCGTAAGTACTCATCGTCGATCCGCTAGTCCTCTTCTTGTCCGCACCCACCATGGCTCGGAAGAGTCATGCTTCTGAAGAATAATTCATCGACGATGGTCTGTTGAGTTCTGGGCTTGAGCGTCGGCAGGACCTTTTCGAAGAAGTGTTGGACAGCAGTGGAATCTTGGGGATCCACCTTTCCCCATTTCGCGGCCACCTGAGCATACAGGGCCATCACTCCGGACACCGGAGGGTCGTCGGCACGCTGGGATGCAGCTTTCCGGGCGATCGTCATAGTTGTTGAGGGCCGCTGAGAAACTTTTCTTGTAACAGCTCGCGTCTTCTGACTCGCTTGGCTTTTCTGATGCAGGATCTCTATCACGTGGTCCACCCCTGCTGCGGTGTTTAACAGGCTGACTGGGGTGCCATTCTTGAGGAGTTTGTTGGGATGATAGAACCAATCGTTGGCCTTCTCCGCTGATCCGAGTATCTCCACCGCCATGTTGGCTAAACCAATCAGGTGAGGTTGGGTAACTCGCCGAGGAGGCCTAGCCTGTTTACGTGTCTGTTTGCTCTCGTTGAGATCGCCTTTGTATCGGGGGCCGGCCAGGTGTTGGCGAATAGCCTGACGGATTTCGGTCATAATGGTTCCTTTGCCGGCGAGCGTCACCTTTCGTTGAAGGGCTCGGTGTTGTCTCAGGGTGATAGAAACTAGTAGGTCAGGCATGAGAGGAGTCTCCCTAGAGTAAGCAGCATTGCCAACACTATCTGGACGAGATTCGGAAGCAGGCCGTGTTGACTCCTGGATCGGACGGCGTCAACCGGATCACTTAGGGCACGGGGGTTCGTTTAGCCTTCCGCCATTCCCATGGCGGAAGTGGCTGAGCCTCAGCCCAGAGCCCCATTCGCTTCTCCCGTGCGTCCGTCTCGAGCTGTTCTAGCACCGCATTTCCTGGTGCATATTTCCGATACCACCAGCACATCCCTTCTTTTACAAGCATCTGATTGAGATTGTCCCCATCCGGGAGAATCACGTCCGCGATGGTCCGCCCATATCGGTCTTTTCCGAATGTCCGCAGCGTGACCTCTTTCCCAAAGGCTCGTGCGGATGTCGCCTGTTTGGCGCGTTGACCGTACGCTTGGCCTTTCTCCGGACAGTCGATGCCACTGAGACGAATACGTTCGGTCTGGTGAGCATGTACGACCTCAATCGTGTCGCCATCGAGCACGCCGACGACAGAGCCGGAGAATTCACCTGCGAGGCCTGAGCCCGCGAGGAGCAACGACAGCAGGATAGCTCGTACCAATACCATAAGAACCATGGTAGCAGGCCGCTTCCGTCTTGACGAGCGCGTTACGAGCTCGGAGCAAATCGAAAGAGTACGCGGAAGATGACAAATTCCGAGGGGGTAACCGGGGCCATGCCCACCTCACAGATCAGGATCCCGTTGTCGAAGTCGCTCTGCGCCGTCGTGGCGTGATCGAATCGAAGGAAGAAGGCTTCCTGAGCCGTGCGTCCTTTGATCGCGTCTTTCGCCCAGCGCATGATGAGGTGTCCGCGCAAGATCTCGGTCAGCTGCGCTCGGGTCTCTGGAGTATTCTCCTCACCCACGACCCAGGCGAGCTCAAGCTCGCAGATGGACTCCAGCGAAACCCGGACGAGTTCTCGTGTGACGGCTGGCAGATCAGGGGGGCCAGGATCCATCTCGTCGACATAAATGCCAGGGGCTAAGCGGTCGTTCATTGGGAACGTTGGGGTGTTCGACATGGTAGGGACTCCTTGTGTGGTGCAAAGCGCGTACACGGAGATGAGCAACCTACATGCCGAATACCAGTCTAGCCATGACGCAGTGGAGAATCAGGATGTTTCACGAAATTAGCGGTTGAGTGTGGCATGAACGCGTATCAGGATTGATACGCGGGAAACAAAAACGATACAGGGCGCTCACCATGCCGTATGTCGATGGAATCGCATTCGAAGGCGGCGATGCCTGAATCCAGAATGGAACGTCCACCGCACATAGACCATATATCCTTCAGCCCTCTGTAGTTTCAAATAGTTAGAAAGGTCGACCCGAACGTCGACCCGAACCATGTATAACCCGAAAGAGGTAGGCCTGGCCCGTAGAAAAGAAGCATTCCGGAGGACTATACTTCGCGTAACGGTGGCAAATCCAATCGGACGGACAGACAAGGAGTACGTGCGATGAATTCGACTCGCTTCCTGATACCGGTAAGTGCGGCGGTCGCAGCGTTACTGCCGATTGGTGTTCAAGCACTCCCTGCCCCAGAGCAGCCATCCGTCACAATCGGACCTACGCTCCTGTCAGTTGAGAATCGTCACACGATGGATCCAATCCTTCAAACGATGCGCTATTTGCTCGGCTCGGAGGCGCATGCGTTGCTTCTCCGTCAGGCTGATTCCGGAGTCTTGTATGCGGGGCATGGATCGCACGCTTCACATGGGTCTCATGGCTCGCATGGGTCTCATCGCTCCGGATACTAAGCTCAAGGTCTAGGGTGTTATTTTCACAGGGGCATCGATGAAGACATTCCTCATTCCACTAGCCGCTGCGATCGCTGCTTTATTGTCTTCCGATCCTGCTCCCGCAGTGGGAAGCCCATCCCGCGAGATCCCAGACACGGCTCATTCATATCCTTCCTCATGGAGTAGAGCGCGATCCATCCAATCGCTTCAGGGTATGATTCCAGACGGCATCTCATCACTTGTTCTCACGCCATCCTCATCGAGCGCTCACAAGGTCAGCCACCGGTCTCATCGGTCACACGCGTCCCATCGGTCGCATCGATCAGGGCGTTAACGTGAGTATGTCGGTAGCGGTGCATCCTCTGCTGGTAGGAGCTGTAGATTGGGAATCGAATCGAAGAACACTCCCGTCGTAGCCATCTTCGATGACCGTGTATTTTCCTTGATGGCCATCAAGAAGGCCGCCTACACCTATCTCCGCACATTCTCGACTGAGATAATCCAGGAGGGCAACCAAATCCACTGTCGGCTGGTGTTCACCCTTCCTATTGATGAGTCCGCACGCGCACGCTGCATAGAAGAGTTTAGGAAGGAAGTGCTTGATCAAGATCTCCGAGAACGGTTGAAAGCCGAGACGGAGGCCGTGCGAAATGTAATTTTGGCGCATGCCTTTTCGAAAACCGGACTTAGCACTAATGAGTCTCTTTCAAGGGATTGAGGCATACCAGCCCGCCACTACGACCTACCAGCTGTTGCCATTTCGCTACACTGTGCTTGACCATGATCGCTATGTGTTAACCAACCTGGCTGGGGAGTACCTGGTCATGGATCGGCCCTCCCTCCTGCAGTTGCTGCGGCACCAACTGAGCCAGACAGATCCACAGTATTGTGATCTGCGCGCCCGTCATTTTTTGCTGGATGAGAGTACAGCGATTGCTCCGGCACTACTGAGCCTCAAGGTACGCACACGCTATCATCGGCTGGCTGAGTTCACGGGGTTACATCTGTTTGTCGTCACGCTACGCTGTGAGCATGCTTGCCCCTATTGCCAAGTGTCGCGACAATCAGAAGACACGTTGCGGTACGACATGTCTCACGAATCCGCTAGTGCCGCGCTTAACCTGGCACTTCAATCGCCTGCGACAAATCTCAAGATCGAGTTTCAAGGTGGAGAGCCTCTGCTCAACTTTGAAATCATCCAGTATGTCGTGCAGGAAGCTGAGGTGAGGAATTCCCGGTTAGGCAAGAATCTAGCGTTCGTGATCGCGACAAACCTTGCGCTTATTACCGACGAGATACTCGAATTTTGTCGAACACATTCGATTTTACTCTCCACCTCTCTCGATGGACCCAAGGATCTGCATAACGCGAATCGGCCACGCCCCGGCGGCGACAGTTACGAGCGGACACTGACGGGAATCAGGCTGGCACGGCGGATCCTTGGTTCGGATCGGGTCTCGGCACTGATGACGACAACTGAGGCAAGTCTTCCGCGGGTGCGTGCCATCATCGATGAATATCGAGCGCAGGAGTTTCAGGGGATCTTTCTCCGCCCCCTCTCCCCGTATGGGTTTGCGATCAAAACCCGGTCGTATCGCGCCTATAACACGGAGCGCTGGTTGGCCTTCTACACAGAGGGACTGGATTACATCATCGAACTTAATCGCCAGGGGCATGACTTCGTGGAGTATTCCGCCTCCACGATTCTAAAAAAGATGCTGACGAGTGACGACCCAGGGTATGTCGACTTGATGAGTCCAGCCGGTATTGGGATTGGTGCCGTGGTGTACAACTATGACGGAAGTATTTATGCCTCCGATGAAAGCCGCATGTTAGCTGAAATGGGGAAAGACCAATTCAGACTAGGCCATGTGTTAACGCACAGCTATCAGGAGATTTTCACGTCACCAAATTTGCTTGACCCACTCGAAGCCTCCTTCGCCTACAGTGTCCCCATGTGTCACGATTGTGCGTTCGAGCCCTATTGCGGGGCCGATCCTGTCTTTCACTATGCCACCAGCGGGGATTATCTGGGCCGGAAGCCAGAATCAGACTTTTGCCATCGGAACATGGCAATCTTTCGTTACCTCATTCAGAAAATGGAGAGTGATCCATTTGTGAAGCGTCTGTTCATGGTATGGGCTAATCGCTGATGCTGAAACTGTTCGGCAATCTCCCCATCGTCAACGCTGCCACGCGCGTTCCGTATCTCGTAACAGTCACGAGGCGCGACTGCCTTCAACCGGAGCTGAAACGCAGGCACGCCCTCTTACTGGAGCCGGGGTTGGACCCAACCGGGTTCAGGACGCTCCTAGTTCGCGGCTCTTCACAGCAGGGCGGTGATCTAGATACGGATATTTTCGAACTCTCACCGGAATACGATTATCTCGACGAAGGAGACATTTTGCGTGTAGACCCAGGAAACGGGTCCATGCGCTGCTTGTATCGTCGCCAGTCCCCGCATAATACGATTCTCCTAACCGAGCGCTGTAATCATTACTGTCTCATGTGTTCTCAGCCACCAAAGGATGTTGATGATGCCTGGTTGATGGACGAAGCGATGGCGCTGGTTGAGTTAATTCCGTCCGAAACGGAAGGGCTTGGATTTTCGGGTGGAGAACCGACGCTCTATGGAGAAAGGTTGTTAGAACTGCTTCGTCACACCAAAGCGCAATTGCCCACCACAGCGATCGATCTCTTGTCGAATGGACGGGCCTTCAAGGATCTCTCTTTTGCGAAACGATATGCCGAGGTGGAACATCCTGATTTGCTCATCGGCATTCCAATCTACTCCGATGACCCTGTGCGCCATGACTACGTGGTCCAGAGTCGCGGAGCCTTTGATGAAACAATTCAGGGAGTTCTGAATTTAAAGGCGGTGGGGCAGCGAGTTGAGATTCGTGTAGTGATTCACCGGCAGACGGTTGAACGGCTTGTGCAGACGTGTGCATTCATCGCTCGCAATCTTTTGTTTGTGGACCATGTGGCCCTCATGGGGCTTGAGATCACGGGATTCACACGCCCCAATCTAGATCAGCTGTGGATTGATCCTTACGAGTATAAAGATCAGCTGAGTGAGGCAGTAGCTCTCCTCAATGCTTATGGCATAACTGCGTCTGTCTATAACCATCAGCTCTGTACCGTGAATCCCGACGTACTGGGCAACTACCGTAAGTCGATCAGTGATTGGAAAAATGAGTATCTGGATGAATGTACGGCTTGCCAAAAGCGTGACGACTGCGGAGGATTCTTCAGCTCCTCTAAGCGGTACAAACATAGTTCTTATATCAAGGCATATTCGTCTGTGCGGGATAGGGTCTGAGGCATATCTTAACAGGGGGTCAAGATGGAGCTAGGAGGCTCTATTGTCCATCCTTTGGAGGTATGTCTTCCTCAGTAATGGTTCAGTAGACTGCATTTCTTATGAAATGGCCCTCTCTGAAAGTAGGCATCTTATTAGCCGTGCTCGCCATGGGGGGAGTTGGGTATGTAGCCTACGACTATTGGACTAAAACTCCCCAATACGCTCTTCAGCAAATCACCATGGCTTATCAGAGCCATGATTACCCGCTATTAGCTCGCTATGTAGATCTCGACACGCTGATTCTGCGAACTGTCGATACCTTCATTGAAAGTACGTTTGAATCCACATCCACACGACAAGAGGCCAGCTGGGCGTCGAATTTAACAAAGGGTATTACTGAACTGCTCAAGCCTCAAATGACGTCCTGGATCAAAGAGCGACTTGCAAAAGCAATTGAAACTGGCGATTTCGCTGCGAGGGAAAAGGGTGCGCCTCCTGATAAGCCATTTGTCAAAGGTCTGGAAAACACCATTGCCGGCCGTCAATTCGATGGTCTTCGTCTGGCGAAGATCGAGCATGACGGGAAGCTGGCCTTTGCGCATATTCGCTGGGAAGACAAAGGCGAGCAAGAAACCGTCGTCCTCAAGATGCGTCAAGCGGAAGATGGGCATTGGCAGGTTATTGATATTGCAAACCTGCATGACCTTCTGGTCAAGCCGCAGGCAAAGAAAGAGCCGAAAAACTCACAGGAGTCTGTTTCAGCGCACTCGGAAGAAAGAGTTGCTCTACGGTATGCCAAAGACTTTGTCAGAGTTAACAAAGTGCGGGTTGGCACAGGGGTTCGTTATGGGGTTATTGAGGAAGAAAGTTTTTTTGGAACACTGAGCAACACAGGTGCTCGCACCGTCACTTCCCTGACTATTCGTGTGTATTTCCTCGATACGAAGGGCCAACGAATCAGCGAAGTGGAATACTCTCCCTTGGGATCCACACCCTTGCGTCCTGGATACCGGAGAGATTTTGGCTACAGTGTCAAGGCTAACGCTCCCGGCGGATGGGGACATCGAGTGGAAGTTGTTCTTACTGATGCAACCTTGGCTGAGGAGGAGGAACCACCCCCTCTCCGATCCCCTAGGCTAGAAGTTTCTAGTCAACAGGGTAAACGAACCGACCTGTTGGGGCGATCTCCTTCTAAGCAAGCTAGAGGCAACTTAGCGCAGCGTGTGATCGAACAGGCGGAAACAGATGCTGAAAGAGAAAGTTCGATCGATGCTTCGCCTGCAATAAAAGACGGGGTACCTGAAGAGCTAGCAGTACTAGCAGAGGAGCCGCACCATGCAACAAATAGTATGTCATCAACCCCAGCCCTCAAACTGCCGAGCCTTCCTTCGACTCACGGTTCAGAACCCTCTTCCGATCTGGATTCGAGCCGATTCGTTGCTCCTGTGCTAACTTTGACCCTTGATCTTACAAAGATGCCGACCACTGGTAAATCGTATTTTAGGCTCGTGGAGCAGCGGATCCGCAGTTCATGGACTATGCCTCTTGCGTATGTGCCCGCTAGTGGGCTACTCACGGTATTGCGCGTCCGTTTCGAGCGAGATGGCACTATAAGTTCAATTCGTATGGATCGCTCATCTGGAAATGACTACTACGATCTTTCAGCAAAACGGGCGCTGTTGAATGTGAACATGCTGCCGACTTTTCCAAGTGATTATGATACGGAGTCTGTCGAGACGGTTATCTCATTCGCCGCTGGCGGTTCTGCTAGTTAGGGTCGCATCTGCAGTCACTAAGATGCCCATCTTGCCGTAGGGTTGACAGCCTCTCTTGCCATATGTGACCATTGGTCACTTATGCAACCAGCAGAATTTCGGCAGACCCGTCATCTCATTGGCCTCACGCAAGACCAGCTCGCCGAGCAGCTGAAGACCACGCGGCGATCCATCATTCGCTATGAAGATGGGAGCCGACGGATTCCTGGCATGGCGGCTGTGGCGTTGCAGTCGCTGGCGACCTCGCAGGTACAGATGGCGGGCGTGGTGGCGGCTGGCGAGCCGATCGAGCCCATTCCGCAGACCGAACGCGTCGAGGTGCCCAAGAGCATGATTGGTCGGGGTGAGACCTTCGCGCTGCGCGTGAAGGGGGAGTCGATGCGGGATGAAGGGATCCTTCCCGGTGATGTAGTCGTCGTGCAGAAGCACGGGACCGTGCGCAACGGCCAGACCGTCATCGCCATCGTGAATGGCGAGGCCACGATCAAGACGTACCGTCGTAAGGGAGGCGTGGTTGAACTACAGCCGGCGAATGAAACCATGCAACCCATCGTGGTCAAAGAGACCGATGCCTTTCAGATCGAAGGGATTGTCGTCGGCGTCATCCGGCATCTGAGAAAGTAGGTGGGCTATCCCGCGTCTTGAGACCCGATCATGGATCGTCAGATTGTCTGTTTCGCCATTCCATCGTTTGAGATCGCGGTTGCACGTCTGCACGATCCCACCCTCCAGACCCGTCCCGTCGCGATCGCCCCGCTGACCACGCCTCGTGCGCGGCTCCGAGCCCTCTCGCCTGAGGCCGAACGGGAGGGCCTGTTTGTCGGCATGCCGACCGACGAGGCCCGGCGCGTGTGTCCATCACTCCATCTCCTTCCGCCCAACCCCGCGCAGGTGCAGCACGTGGATCACGCCCTGCTCTCAGTCGTCACACGCTACGCCCCTGCCTGGGAACCGTCGCAACCCGGGTCCTTCCTGATGGATGTGACCGGCACCAGCAAGCTCTTTGGCCCTGCCTATGATGTGGCGGCCAAGATCCAGCAGGAGATCCTGACGCGCTATTGCTTTGAGGGCATGGCCGGTGTTGGGAGTAACAAACTGGTCGCTCACACGGCCGCGGCATTGGTGGAGCCATCGGAACTTTACGATGTTCGACCGGGATCCGAGCAGATGTTTATGGCGCCCCTCTCGGTTCGCACGCTCCCCGGGCTCCAGCGGCCCTGTATGCGCACTGTACTGCACCGGCTCGACGACCTGAATCTGGTGACCTTGGGAGACGTGGCCGGAAGTCCGCTCGATGCGTTGGCCCTTGTCCTGGGTGACTATGCTGGGCAATTGTCGCGGTGGGCCCACGGAATTGATCATCTCCCGGTCCTCCCGCCCACGGCGCAGCCCGGGCTGGACGACACCATTCTCATTGAGCCAGAGGAGATCGATGTCGCGGTCCTCTGGGGACGATTGCAGGATTGCCTGCAACGGCTCTGTCGCGCGTTGCGCAGTCAGCGACGCGTGTGCGGACGGCTGTCGCTCACCCTCCGTTATAGCGATCAGGTCGAGATCGTGAAGCAGGACCGTGTCGACCCTGAGACGTGTTGGGAAGTCGATCTCTCACCGGTGTTGTCCGCGCTCTTTCACCGAAGCTTTCGCCGCCGGATCCGGCTGCGTCAGATGAGCCTGCGTCTGACCGGGCTGACCGCCTACGCTGAGCAAAGCTCGCTCTTCAACGACCAGCAACAGGGCGAGCAACGACGGCGAGAACGCGCACAGAACCTGGCGGTCGCACTCGATACGCTCCATGCGCGGTTTGGTGAGCAGGCCATTCGCTATGGGAGGAGTCATTGAGTGGCGAGCTCGTTCGCGCATCTCCACACCCATTCCTCTTATTCGGCGATGTCCGGCGTGCCGACCGTGGAGGCGCTGTCTCAGGCGGTCCGTGCGCAAGGGCACGAGGCCATCGCCCTCACCGATACTAACGGATTGTATGGCGCCATTCGGTTCCTGGACGTCGCACGACAGGCAGGTCTGAAACCGATGCTCGGCGCGGAACTGATCCATGGCGGGCACCGAGCGGTCCTCCTCGCAAAGACACCCACCGGCTATGCAAACCTCTGTCGAGTACTGTCGGCTCGACACGGTGACCCGTCATTTGATGTCATCACGGCGGTGGCGTGCCACCGCACGGGGCTCGTGCTGCTCACCGACGACCGCACGGCGCTCACCGCCTGGTGCCGGGATGCTCGGGACGATCTTTATGTTGAACTGACGCCAGGACCCAGCCTGCACGACGCCGTGACGTTGAGCCGGCAACTGAGACTGCCCCCTGTGGCCACGACGCGGGCGTCCTTCCTTCAACCGTCAGACTACCAGGCCCACCGGCTACTGCGAGCCATCGCCTTGAACACCATCCTATCTCGGCTCCGAGCAGAAGACTGTTGTGCGCCTTCGCAGTGGCTCATGCCAGAGGGGACCCTCGCCCGTCATTATCCGCATCTCCCGGAGGCCCTCACCAATACCAGCCGCATTGCCGAACAGTGCCACACCGAGTGGACGTTCAAAGAGACGATCTTTCCCGCATTCCGGCAGCTCTCGACCGGTGATGCCTACGAGACGTTACGGGCGAAGGCGTATACCGGCGCTCAGTGGCGCTATGGCACGGTGTCTCAGGCGGTGTCTCAGCGGATCAATCACGAGCTGGGGGTCATTCGGGATAAAGGCTACGCGCACTACTTCCTAATCGTCGACGAGATTGTGCGACAAGCCCCGCGGACCTGTGGCCGAGGGTCCGCGGCCGCTTCTATCGTGTCGTACTGTCTGGGAATCACCCATGTCGATCCTCTTCGACACCATCTGCTGTTCGAGCGCTTTCTCAATCCCGGCCGGCATGATCCACCCGACATCGACATCGATTTTCCCTGGGATGAACGCCCTGCGATCCTCGACTGGGTGTTTGCGCGCTATGGGCATCAACAGGCCGCCATGGTGGCAAACCAAAACACACTGGCACCTCGAGCGGCGATGCGCGAGATCGCCAAGGTCTATGGGATGCCGGCGGCCGAGATTGGGAAGGCCCTCACGTTGCTCCATCGGCGCGCTGACTTTGTCGAGCTCACGCCGGGGCTGAGCGCCACGACGTGGGCTGAGCAGGTGTGCCAGGCGCTGCAGCTGAGAGCGCCCTGGCCAGAGATTTTGTGCTGGTCGGTCCGCCTCCAAGGACATTTCCGTAACCTAGGTCTGCATCCCGGCGGGGTGGTCCTGGTTCCGGATGAGATTCGTCGGTACGTGCCGGTCGAGATCTCCGCGTCAGGAATCCCCGTCATTCAGTGGGAGAAGGATCAGGCAGAAGACGCGGGACTGGTGAAGATCGATCTGCTCGGCAATCGGTCGCTGGCGGTGATCCGAGACGCCCTCGCGGCGGTTCAGCGAAATACCGGGCGAGCCATCGACTACGAAACCTGGGATCCCCTCAGCGATGCGGCGACCACTGAGCTGATTCGACGCGGGGACACCATGGGCTGCTTCTATGTCGAATCGCCCGCGACCCGGCTGCTCCTGAAGAAGCTCTGGGGCGGGATGCTGCCCGCCAGACGCGCCCAGGCGGATGTGTTCGAGTATCTGGTGGTGGTCTCCTCCATCATCCGCCCGGCGGCGAATGTCTTTGCCGATGAATTCATCCGGCGCGCGCATGGCCGACCCTATCCCTCGCTGCATCCGTTACTGGATGAAGTGCTCGCGGAGACGCACGGGATCATGGTCTACCAGGAAGATGTCATGAAGGTGGCCGTGGCCCTCGGCGGGTTCTCGGTCGCCGACGGTGATGAGCTCCGAAAGGTTTTGAGCAAAAAGCATAAGGAGCGGCAGCTGCGGGACTATCAGCGACAGTTCTACGCCGGTGCCGCAGCGCGGGATGTCCCGCGTTCCACCATTGATCAGATCTGGGCGATGATCATGAGTTTCGCTGGCTATAGCTTCTGTAAGCCGCATAGTGCGAGCTATGCGCAGGTGAGCTTCAAGTCGGCGTATCTCCGAGCCCACTATCCAGCCGAGTTCATCGCGGCTGTGGTGAGCAACCAGGGCGGCTACTATTCCACGTTTGCCTATCTCTCTGAGGGAAGGCGGATGGGCCTGACCATTGTGCCTCCGGACATCAACGTCAGTGAGTGGGCCTATACGGGATCGGGCCGGACTGTGCGAGTCGGATTCATGCAAATCACATCTCTGCAGGAAGCGTTCGTGAAACGGATGGTGGCCGAGCGCCACGCGCACGGCCCGTATCGGTCTCTGCAGGACTGGCTCGGACGCGTGAAGCCGGAGATGGCGCAAGCCACACTGCTCGTCAAGGCCGGTTGCCTGGATGCCATCGCCGGAGAACTCACCCGTCCGGCGTTGCTGTGGCGACTGTATGCTTCGCAGGCGGCGAACCCGCCCGGATATCTGCCGATTCCGCCGGAGTATCCCTTCGAACGGAAGCTTGCCCACGAACTGGCCATCTTTGGCTTTCCCTTGAGCTGTCACCCGTTAGACCTCTTTCAGCCCACCGTGGAGGGGATCCCGCATATCGCGGCCACGGAGTTACCGCAGTGTGTTGGACAGCAGGTGACGGTGATCGGTTGGCTGGTCACCGAGAAGATCGTGTCGACGAAGCAAGGTGAGCCGATGGAGTTTCTTACCCTGGAAGATCAGACGGGGCTCTATGATGCCACTGTATTTCCCGCTACCTATCGTCGGTATTGTCATCTGTTGGCGGCGAATCACGCCTACGTGGTGACGGGGCGAGTCGAGCGGCAGTTCTCAACGGTGACCGTGACGGTCACGGACCTGAGACTGCTGGCGTCTCGTCATGAGGCCATCGCAGGCGAACCTCTTGAGGACGCCCTTCAGGAGCCGTACACTTAATCACATGTCGATCTCACCGCTGGTGCGCTTTGGCACGTCCACCTGGACGTATGAAGGCTGGCAAGGCCAGATCTATCAGAAGCCGTACGCCAAAAGTACCTTCGCGCGGGAATGTCTGGGGGAATACTGTCAGTACCAGTACAACCACGAGCCGCTGTTTAGGACCGTCGGGAATGATTCCACCTTCTACCGGCCACCGACGGCCAACCAGCTCCGGCGGTACTTGAATCAAATTCCTGAAGAGTTCGAGATGTGTTTCAAAGTGTGGGAGGAGATCACCATTCCCAGCTTTGCCAAACAGCCGCGCTATGGGGCCAAAGCCGGACAACTGAACCCACGCTTCTTAGATGCTCAGCTGTTCAAAGATCTGGTGCTGCAACCCTACCGTGACGCTGGCTTTGAGCCACATACAGGGCCCTTCCTCTTCGAGTTTCAGCGGCACGGGATGTCCATCGAGGAGTTTGTGGGAAAACTGGACGGGTTTTTCAGAGAACTGCCGAACGACTTTCGCTATGCCGTCGAGATTCGCAATGCAGGACTGGTAGGACCGGCCTATCACGACGTGTTGGCACAGCACGGAGTCGCCCACGTGTACAACCACTGGTCGTATATGCCCTCGCTCGCGGACCAGCATGAACGCATGGGCAGCTTTACGGCACCCTTCACCGTGCTGCGGCTGTTGACGCCGCTCAAGATGTCCTATGAGGCCGCCAAGAAACGGGCTGAGCCGTATACAAAGATTGTGGAAGAACTACCGAATATGAGACGAGAGACAGTGGAGCTGGTCAGGAACGCCGTACGGGAAGATCGACGTGCGTATGTGTTGGTGAACAACCGTGCTGAGGGGAATGCGCCGTTGACCGTTCAGGCGATACTCAGTCAGCTCCAGGGGGCAGTGTCGGACGTGGTTTGAAATGGAAAGACTTCGTGCCTACCGAATCTGTACGCTTCTGCGACTCTCTTCCCAGGCAGCTGCATCCACGAATGTAGTTGGCGTATGCGCCGAGCGAGAAAATGCGGCTACTCACATTGAGCTATCTTGTCATAGAGAGCTGCTACGGCTGGGCGATATGGGGGAATAAAGCGAAGGTTTGAGTTTAGACGAAGGTGAGAAAGCCGAGATTCATCAGCCTGTAGTTCATTGCCTGTCTACTGACACCGTATTTTTCAGCCAAATCATTTCGCTGGTCTTCATTCTCGCAATCGATTTCAGAAAGGTCCTTCTTCAACAGTGCTTCAGGCATGAGCAGGGCTGCTGCGAAGGCATTCGCTTCGATCTCGTGGGGATCTATGGCCTGCGAGGAGACATCATCACGTAGTTTGACCGGAAACTTCTTATCAACATGGACTTGGTCAAGTTGGTGCAAAACGATATGGCCCATTTCATGGGCGATCGTAAAATTTTTGCGCGTTTCAGGATGTCGATCATTAATGCCAATGATGTATCGCCCTTTATGTTTGAAGACCATGCCGGACACATCGTCTTCAATCATCTCACGCTGAATCGTCGCACCCAAATAGTCTGCCAGTCTCTCTAAGTTGACGGGAGCTTGCGTCACACCACATTCTGCCAGTAGGCGATAGGCTCGTAGCTCTGCGCGTCTTTTACTCATGCGCCCCCTTGTCGGCCAAATCCCTGAGTCGATTGGCCCATTCGATCACAGGTTCAGAATAGTGCTCAGCGCGCAATTGAGCGGCGACATCACGCTCATCACTTTTCGGCAAGAGATCAAATGGTTCAACGTCCAAGGCCTTAGCCAAGTCAAATAATTGGTGAAGCAATATTTTTTGCCGCCCCAATTCAATATTGGCAATGGAGGATCGAGCTAATTGTGTCAGAGCCGAAAGCTCTTGTTGTGTGAGATTTTTTCGGCATCGGTGGAATTTGATATTCCTGCCAAATTGAAAATAGAAATCATTTTCCTCGAAGGCTGACTTATTTAACATAACCCACCTCCGACTGTCAATATTGCAGAGCTACGATTACAAACTATTTAAATTGTCTTAATGTCACACGAGATAATTCAATATATATACGATATCACATATCTAGACATAGATGTTTTATGCCAATACAATCAATATGTTATATATATTGTTCGTGAAACAGACACGTCTACATTGACAGTTTTTATTGTTTTGTACATACTGATCTCGATTGGTGAGGTGCCATGATCAATCAGGAAGGAGGGACGCATTTGGATTGTGTGCCCTCCCGGCTGCAACCGGGAGGGCGGATCACTAAACGGGGACTCCCTTGGCAATGGCACGTCCCCTCAACTTCACAGGCAACCCAGATCCTCTTCGATGTGTCGAACAGGATGGCGCCGACGTCCATATAAAACCATGGAATGCGGCCTGGGATCAAGAATTTTAACGTGAGGCACGCACACATCGTTCCTCCTTTTCAGTAAGGAGTTCCAATGGAACAGACGATTGTGGAAAAGAAGTTTGGAGTCGAGGTTTTGTACAACGGCATCCCGAAGCCTTTCAAAGTTGAGATCCACGAAAAAGTCGAGGCTCTGCTCAAGCAGGCTATTGCGGCATTCGGCATCACTCAGAATGTCCACCTGTTGTCTCTCTATAAGAAGGACGGAACGGAAATCAAGGATCACGACTCGATCGAAGAGGCTGGCATCCATCCAGGTGAACATCTAGCCTTGAGACCCAGTACAGTAAAGGCTGGGTGACATGCTCCTCCTGCCGACGACCATACTGCATAACACGATTCGCCAGCTCTCTGAATGCGGGGCTGGGGAAGCCGAGTGCATGATGTTTTGGTTCGGACCGGCAGACGATTCGGAATCGGTGGTGGGTGTGGTTCATCCCACCCACCACCGATCTCCTTTCGGCTGTGACGTCGATAGCGACTGGTTAAACTCGCTCTGGTTCGAGCTTGCCGAAAAACGATTGAGCTTACGCGCACAAATTCACACCCATCCCGGATTGGCCTTCCACTCGGCCACTGACGATCAGTTCCCAATCGTGTCGCAGCCTGGGTTTCTCAGTATTGTTGTTCCTGACTTCGCGACCGGCCCCATCGACTTCGACACGTACTGGTTTGGGACACTGCAGAAAGATGGCTTATGGGTAAAGGTCGATCCTCAAACTGCTGTGAGGATTATCCAATGAAAAACGAACATGAACTAGATCGCATGCTTCCTTTGCTTCACGAGATGATTAACGGCCAGTGTTCCAATGAAGAAATCATCCGAGCGTTTCAGCAATATCGCGTTGCCGTCATCGCGAACGAGGACAATTTGTCCTCTCATTCTGGGCAGGTGGCACTCGTGACGTTGGTTTCACTCATCGCCAGGTTTGGGGTTCAAATCGATATTCGGATACCCGAGATGGAGCTCATAGGAGCTCAGCCTCCGCTACAAGGGTGCTACCTCCGGAAAGGCCTTCTCGACCTCGGCAGCGACCTCATTCCTGGGTCTTCAATCACGGGCTGGGAGGGAGGTCCTGTGGACTTAGCCTTTGCCCTGGGTAATTCACCTTCTCCAGCATTGGATTGCCCGACATGGCGACTTTCGGGCACAGCCTGGAGTGGATTGATCCATCCTCTCGAGGGTACGGCGACTCCTTGGACAGATTTTTGGCCCATTGGAGGATTGACCGCAGCTGGGCTCGCCGCCGTGGAAGTTTTCAAGGCGGTGGTGCGACAGCTTCAGCTTCGCCAGCCCGACCCGTACTGGAAAGAATTTGTTGATCCGTGCCGTAGAGCTTTCTGGGATTTTGGGTACCGACTTCCCACACCGGAATTCCTCGATATGGGAGGTCTGGATATGATCAGTGCTGGGGCAATCGCGCAAGCTGTGTACTTTGTGCTGATGCGTTTGCCACGAGTGCGTGTTCGATCGAGAATCTTTGAAAACGATATCACCGCCAATACGAATTTGAATCGGAATCTCCTTACTAGGGCACGCCATATCGGCATGAGCAAGATCGATGTGATTCGCAGCTACGAAATCGACAATATTTCTGGCGTATACGAAAGGCTCACCAAGACAAATATCAATGCATTTCAACTGGCGAAGTCGGTACTCGTTGGTGCAGACGACATTCCGACCCGATGGCTTGTTCAGAGTCGCTACCCGCAGTGGCTGGGGGTGGCAGGGACCAGTCATTTCGGGTCTCTCATCTCGTCTCATAGCCCAAGCGAACCTTGCGCCGGATGTCTCCACGTTTATGACGATCATGCGGCCCCCCCTATCCTGCCAACGGCCAGCGTGTTTTCATTCTGGGCGGGCCTTGCATTGGCTGTGCGCCTCATCCGCAAGGAAATGGGGATGCCATACCTCAAGGAGAGTCAAGCCTTGTGGTTGGTACCGTTGCGAATGGATTCTCCGAGTGCTGGATTTTGGAGTGCCGTAAGCCCCAGACTGGATTGCCCGGTACAGTGCAAAGCATCCAAGGTTTTACACGCACGGTAGTTACCAAAACAGACGGGTCTGAGCCACAACTTGGGCCCGTTTGTCTCGTGCGGGTAAATCGGAAAGGTGAAAATATTTCTGGGGCCTTTTTTGCTCTAAATCCCAAACAATTCCGAATCTCTTGATCCGTATCATGGTGAGAGATGTGTGCAGATCAGCTCTCGAGTGCTTCCTGACGCTAGTCAGTTATGTACTAAAAACTCTTCAGATCCGTTGATTGACGCCCTTCCGAAAAAGTACGCCAGCCTCACCTAGGGGCATGCAATACGCTGCAGCCCTCCAACGTCACAGTACAGTCAGACTTCCTAGCTAATGATGTAGTTGTCGGGGGGAAGATCAGTGTCAACTAAACGGTCAGCAGCTCAGACAGAATCCAGGCAGTACGAAACTTAGGCAGGTGAGCGGAGCTAGATCTCTGAAATTATTTAATGGAGATTAGCTCGTCACATAGGTGTGCAACCTCTCTGGCGAGATCAGTGGTTCGGTTTCCCCTACATCAGACCGCAAGATCTACCCAGAGCGCGGCATGATCCGAAGCCGCATCCTTTGCGGTCTTCATTTCAGGGAGGATGTCCCATAGATTGCCGTTCTTGCCGCCCCAGACCCCATGCCGCTCGACTCCGGCTTGTTGCACCGTGGCCCACAGCGCAGGTGATAAGAGGATGTAGTCGAGCTTAGAGGCCGCGGTGCCATTGCCATGTGTCCCAGGCCGGCCATCGTCCTGGTAGTTGGGGTGAGCACTCACATCCTTCAAGTCTGATCCCTGTTGCAGGAGCGGCGCCATCGGGACACTGGTGGGGGTATCGTTGAAGTCCCCAATGATGGCGATATGCTGAATGCCTTCGTGCCGGCGCTGGTCATAGATCGCCCGCACCCGTTTCGCTTGTCGTGCTCGTCGAGCGTCGGAGGCTGCGGCTGTCCCGTATCCCTTACTCTTCAAGTGATTCACTAACACGAGCAGCGTGGTTCCGTTTGGGAGCGTAAACGAATATTCGGGGCAGTCTCGGCTGAAGATGACGGAGGTGCCGTCTGCATCATCGACGTGACTGCGCATCGAGTCGATGGGAAAGGGCTGCCGGCTCATAATGCCGACATCAATCCCGCGATCATCATTCCCATCAATGAGCATCACATGGTCGTACGGCTGCCCTCCGACCTTCTTGATCACGGTGTCATTGAAGTGCTTGAGGGCGGTGCGATCTTCGGCCTCGACAATACCCAGGATATCCGCGTTCACTAGTTTCACCACCCGGGCGGTATTCTCAGTGGCGACCTCCTTGATCGGTTCCGTCTTCAGTTCAAACCACCCAATCCAGTCTCCGCGGCCGTTCGCCACAATCTCGACCGGCTTTCCCTGAGGCTTTTTAAAAAAGTCTCCCCGGATATCGCGCAACTGCAGATACGTGCTTTCCTTCTTCTGTGGAGAGTTCAAGCCGGGATGATTCCCCATAATCTTGAGCAGCTCTTTCTTATCCGCAGCCGAGTACACATCCTGCCCGATCAATTCATTCAGTCGCGCATAGTCCTTCAAGACCTTGGCCCCATCGGCCCATTTCGGCAGGTTCATGATCTTGGACCGCTTGAACATGTTTTCCACGTTGAAGGTGGCGAGGCGCATTGGATTCCCTCTAGAACGCTATGTGTGAAAGTTATATGTACCTATATGATTCATAATTGCCGGCCACAAGCTGTCGATGAACCCTTACTTCCAGGACATGGTTTGACTATGCTGCCGAAACCACAATTAGTTTCCCGGTGCAGGAGCAGGTGGCACAGGTTGCTGGGCTTTCGCGATTGCTGTCGTTACTTTTGCCGTTTCGGCTTCCATCGTTTTTATATCCTTAACTTTTGTGACGTATGTAAGGACTGAGTTCCAAAATCCAGACCCTCCGCTCGCTAGAAGACCGAGCCCGAGAATTCTCCAGCCGTCGTCTGGTTTGGCAAAGTCCGGCGGAATATATGGACTGGCCAGATAGGCTGTGGCTATACCAGACACTACTGCCAGACTCTGGAGGTACGAACGTCTTCTACTTTCCTTCACAGGATCGACGTCCTCTGTGTTTAATGAAGGAAAGAATCCTTTGATGATTTCAACGAGTCGCTCAGAGGCAATGCTGAGGGTTAAGATGAACGTTACAGTTGCAAATAGTTTCGCGGGGTCCGTAGATTTTCCTTTCAAGCCAATGATCTGAACAGTTCTTTACTACGATCGATAAAGTACACGGACTTCATCAAGCACAACGTATGCCTCCTCCCCGCTTCTGTTGAAGAGGGGAGCAGGACACTTCCAGCATCATGAATTCCACTGAATGAGCTACCGTGGCCCAGCCTTTGAGCCCATAGGATTTTCGATTCATGGACCCGAGTAACCCGACGTCCTCCTGCTCCCACTGGATCTGTTTTGATTCTCCGTCTGTATCAATCTAGATACTTTTTGGGGCGCATATCAGCTGCTCCATTGAATATAAAACAGGCTGCTGTCACAGGTATGCGCTATGTACTCGCAGACTTCTCGGAATAGTATACGTCCCTCTGGTGTAGATCACCTGGCGATATCGCCAGGTGACGCGAACCCAGTCTCCACGGTAGAAGTCGCGCCTCATCAACGACTGGCGAGTAACTTGCTGAGTGCTGAAGTGAATAGGAACTCCAAAGCCGATATTGTGGTTAGAGGCGGACCACTAAACTCACTTTCGCCCTATGTCTTTGTCTCGGGAGAATGGCACCGTGCATCAGATATCGAATAAGGAAGCTGGAAGAAGTATGTGAGCCTACACGGAGAACGCGGTTCGGCGTTTTCTAAGTGATGATAGTCGCGCCTGAGGGGGTTAGGGTATGCGCCAAGTTACGATCAAGGTTCATCATATTCAAAACCATTCATATCCCGCGCCGTTTCCGGTAAATGAACTGACAACCTTGTTTCGCATCTTTGGAATCGAGTTGAATTTTGATCCCGTGGAGGACTTGAACGACGATCCTGCTACACCTCAAGCCTATCAAGCCTTTATTGACGGGCTTCCTGTGCAAGAGGCCGGAGACGTTGGAGACCCAGGTCATCTTATTCTTGGAGTGGAGTGGCAAGGAGATGGTGGAGGTCTAGTTAATGGAGTGCTTCTTGAGGGGATGCGAGGTGCCGTAGCCATTTTCACAGGCAGTAGGCTATTTAAGGGTTCACATGACATTTCTGCAGACATGTTGCAGGTTTGTGCACACGAGATCGGACATCTCTTAAATCTCAGGCATGAAGATGGAGACCGGAGCGTTCCGACGGCGGAATGCACTTCTGGAGATCGGCATGGCCCCATCAATAGTGCCTGGCAGAGGAGAGGCCTCACTCCACCGCAAGGGCTTAAGGCCTACCCATTTTCGATCACCGGGGAACAGCATTTTAACTCTCCTCCTGAAAACGATCCTATTGTCTACCCATGGGGAAGTTACTTTAATGGTGGGGGTATCCTGTCTGACCGTGCTGACCAAAGTTTTACCCTATCTCTACGCCAAGAATTGCTCAAGCACGAGGTCGGTAGCCATTTCCCGTTCGAAGTGGTGCTCACGAACAAGGGGTCGAGAAAGAGGCAAGTTTGCAGCCAGTTGGACCCTCGATTCCAGTTTGTGCAACTCGAAATAACGAGACCAGACGGAACATGTTATACCCATCGTCCACGCTCGTTTGTGTGTGGTGCCCCTCGCTATGACTTACTTCCAGGAAAACGCCTCGTTCAGCCTCTTGTGCTACTCGATGGCCCAGGGGCAACCATTTTCCCCACCGCTGGTACGTACTCAATCAAAGCCTTCATTCCCTCGCTGAATATCGCAAGCCGCCCTTTGAAGATCAGAGTCCAGCCGAGCCGATTAGGCTCCTACCGGCGAGAATTGTCTCCGTTTCACTTTGACCGTTCTCCTAAAACTCGAAAACGGTTTTTGGCCTGCATTAACCGCCTTCTCAAAAAACGCAAACAATTGCAGCGCTCGTATGTGGCGCATCTTCTTTTTTTAAAGGCCAGGCGAGTGAGACGCCCCTCACAAGCGCTTTCTTTGCTCTCCAGTAGGGAATTCTCAGATGCCCCCAAGGCAATTCAACACAGAGCAGCCTTGCTACGAGCTCAACTTCTCAAACATGATTCACATTGGTTTCAAGACTGCTGTCGGGTGTCTCTCCTGCATCTGTGTAGTAAGGACCGCGATCGACATTTTCATGAATCGCTTGGATACTTAGGTGCGCCCATTATTTCTCACGAGAAAGGGTGAACAATGCGTAGGATTCGCTCGCTTGTAATGTTGGTTGGCGCTCTTAGTAGTTGGGCCTGTTCTAGTTTGGAAGTAGGGAGAGTTGGGCCAGGTTCTCCAGCGAAAGGGATTCCCTATCAGCTGACCACATCAATGTTTGTGGTTAAGGTTGATCCCCCTACAGGGTCTGGCTTAAAGCCAACCTACACGCTTAATCAAGTTGTCGTTCCCGATCCTGATCAAAGGTTTTGGGTTAATGCGAGCCCAGCATTTCTAATGAAGACAAGTTTGAAGCTGAATTTTGGGCAGCGTGGGGAATTGGCGAGCACTGTGACAACGGTTGAGGAGCAGATTGTTCCCACCATAAAAGCACTGGGAGAGTTTGCAATCACAGCCCTTGGAACGGCGGCTAAGGTGGCAGCGATGGATCCAAGTGAAGATATGGCAAACATTATCAAACGTGTAGAAGCGACGACTAAGATCATCCGGCCTCCCCAGGAAAGTTCAGTGGAACCAACGACAGCTGAAGTGTCCCAAAGGGGCTCTATGGTGGAAAGAATGCGGGAGTACAAGTTCCAATCGCCGCAGAATCTGTTAACGCGATTCTACCCAAGGACAATGGTGGAGACAGGTTGGCTGCTTTCTGTCAGTAAAGAAATTGACAAAGATTTGAAGATAGAGGATTCGGGCTACACAAATGCAAGGAATGCCTGCATGGCCAACCCTGGGTGCAAGGAGTTTCTTGGGCCGCGTAGCAAAGCTATAGGGAAAATGATCAAAGAAAGTACGCCAGAATCTCTAGATCGATTGAGTGAAGAACTGAAAAGGCTACCTGAAGGCAAGCCGGAGGATCAGCAAGAACGAAAGACGGCGCAAGGCTTGATGGCCGCGGTCCTTGTTCAAGCCAAAAACCAACAAGATATATGGCTTTCTCTCAGGGGTTACAAAGAGACCATTGATACGTTTGCTAGCATGTCGGGAAATGAATGGCGCCATCGCCGTGCGCTCGAGTTGGAGGAAAAGATACAAAGGGAAGAGCGCGCACTGATTCTCAGTGGCACGACGATTGAGCCGCAGGGTCTAATAGATCTTCGTAAACAGTTGGCGTTCTGTATAGGGGCTACGGTTGAGGCCGAGAGGGAAGCTGCGCTCAGAGCGCTTCTCGTACAGCTCGGGAGTGCGTCAAGTCAGATTCTTGGCCAAACTCAGCGGGAAGTGTCGATCATGAAAGAGTATCAGCGAGCCCGGCAAGAATTAGAGTCGGTTCTGGCAATTCTCAAGGTGAAACGCGATGCGCTTAAGCCAGAAAAGACAAGTAGCCAGTTAGTGTCACGAGAGGTTACCCCTGCTGTCATCTGGTGGCAAGAAACAGAGCGAAGCGATTCAGATTCGGTTAGAACTCGATTGTTGACGAATGGACCAAATCCTTTGCCTGACTTTGTCGTTGTCATTGAAAGGGGAATGACGCCATGAATAAGCTGATAATGGGAGCCATGTCGTCCCTCATGTTGTGTGTAGGCTGCTCTACCGAAGTGGTCGTAAAAGACATTAGTGCGAGGGATAGTAAAGTAACCGGAATTCCGTTCAGAGTCTTGGAGCCTCATGTGGTAAGGGTGTATGCAAAGGATCCCGCAACGAGTCGGTACAGAGAAGTATTTGCCAAGTCATTTGATCTGGCCAGCCCCGACAAGTTGTACTCGCTCAATTATCGTGCTGATTACTTCGCGAACGCTACTTTCGATGTTACTTTCCAGAATGACAATACTCTGAAGACTGTCAATGTGTCCGACCAAAGTCACCTCGCACAAGCTCTGAAAGATCTTGGTGCAACAGCAACGGCGGTGTCCACGGCTATCGCAGATAATGATCTCAATAAAAGCAAGGCAAAGAAAGAACGGTTAGCGGCTGAATCAGATATTCTTACTTCCGAGGTCTCCTTGGCAAAGGCGCGAGCGGGCTTGCCAGAGTATCAGGAAACGACGAATACCAATCAGGAAGCCAAATTAGAGAATGCGTTAAAGGCAAAGAATCTTGCTGAAGCCGCTGAACGCGAGTTGGATTTTACCGCTCAAAAACAGGATGCTACAGCCAATGACATAGCGAATGCGGAGGCAAAAGTGCAGCTTACGCGCCTCCAGGCCAATCAGGCGTACAGGCGGGCCGGCCTTCCTGAGCCATACCCCGGCACCTTTCCGTGAATCTGTAGCGAATGGGTTCTGAAACAGTGGGTTAACGCTTCCCTAAAACAGCCCCATTCTATTTTTGCATCCTCTCGTTATACAGAGACTAAATAAGGGTGCTGTGACTATGAATAATAACAAGGCGAAGCGGCATCAAAGCTGGCGTATTGGCGTATGGATGGGTTTGGCGCTGCTATCAGTGAGCGCAGTGGATGCAGAAACTGGTCTAGTTTTGACGACCAATCCGACTCCAATTCTCTTAAGTCAGGCCAATCAACCTGTGCATGCTTTGTTGACGTTGCAGAATCCAACGGCAAATCCGTATTCACACGTTTGCATCAGAACGCTGACGAATGGGCCGATCCAGACGGCAATTACCGGATTAAGTTCTACAGTTGCGAAGCACCAGAATTGTCCCGATGGTATCTATTTGCCGGAACTGAAAGCCAATACCAGTACGGCGAGGCCCATGACAACGACACTCACGCAGGTGCCGTTCACGACACCGCAGGTTGTGCTGTGGGCCGACTATGAAAGCCAGGTTGCTGATAAAGTGATCTATGCCTCATCTGCGCTGAGCTTGAATTTGTCGGTTTGCACAATACCGACGTTGGACAATATCAAGCTCACCACGGCGACCAGCTTCACTTCCTTACAGGAGAATGCCACAGGCAAAGTAGTATTAACCATCGACAACAAAACCAGTGAGCAACTCGATTTCACGGTATCCAAGCCCTTGCGACCAGAAAATGCCAGGATCGAACCCGAGAATGATTTCACATTAACAGTACCGCCACAAAGCACCGCGATGCACACTTTTTCCATTTCCGTCCTGGATAAAGTGACACCGGGCAAATATCTGGGGGTGCTGGAAGTCAGTGCCCAAAACAGTTGCGGCATCCCCATTCGTCGATCGATTTCCTATGAAGTCACACTGGGGGTATTTGGTCAATCCGAACTGCTAACCATGCTCAATATCCCTTCGATACTGTTTCTCCCGGGTTACTTGATGCTGGCGTTGTGGTTACTGTTGTGGCATTTCAAATCATTGCGCATCACCTGGCTGGCCAAGGCGGGCAGCGAAGAATTTTTTGTCGGCTTGAGAGATGCCGAGTTCTGGTTACTGGGTATCACGATTTCACTATTGTTGTATTTTTCCGGTACCCCTTGGTTGTCGATCTCGAATGTGCAGGCGTACAGTCTGCGTGATATCGCCAAGTTATGGACGTCGTCATTATTCATCAGCTTGGCAGTGTATCTAGTTTTGTTATATGGGAATCGTAAGTATTTACACAAGCTAGAGGAAACGCGTGCTGCTACCACACTGACCCGTAGTGACGATGTCATGACCGCATTGAAGAAAATTACCACGCGTAAATATGATCTGCAGCAACTTCGTGCTGTGAAAAGTAAAAATGGTGTAACGCCAGAAATCGAGGGCTTTTTATTATGGCCGGCCGAAGAAGCGGACAGTACCTGGGTAATTCCTCAAATCACTGTCACTGGCAACAGGGCCGGCATCGGCAACGTGGATCCAGCCGAGCAAGGGATTAACGGTGTGACCTTGCTCAACCGACTCGAACAGATTTTAAAGGTGCAGGGTGTGCAGGTGAAATGGGCCGAGATGACGGGACTGAACGGACCGATTGTGATGAAGAATACGGATTTGGATGATGGTGCAAAGTTCGATCTTGTGGTGGTGAATACTGCATAAGAAAGGTGGGCTGGGCCCCTTGGGTCCAGCCCGAGGTGAATCCCAATCTAATCCTTTTGGGATTCTCGCCAAGCATGGCGTAATCGAATAAACATTAGCATGTGCCGGAGGAACTGACAAGTGACGGCAAAGATCAAACGATTTCGAATGTCGTTGCTGTGGAGCGCACCATTTGCGACGCTGCTGGACGATGACAATAAAGTGCCTGCCGATGCACCGTTGGCAGCGCTGGGCCGCAACAACACTTATGCAACACTGTTCGAAAACTTGTTGGCGCGACCCGCGATCGCTTTGCAACTAGGGGCTACAACGCCAGCGCTGGAGTTACCCTGGCCAGCCAAAGGCACACACTGGTTCTGGTGTCGCTATCTCAATGCCAATCCGATCCGACGGATTAAAGGCGATTTTGCCTTTTATCGTCTGGTGCCAATGCGTCGTCACGATTCGCTGGTGCGTGGATTGAAAGTCGCAAACACGAATAACCATCCTCAGACGGCATTATTTCAGCAGGCCGTTTTCGATCAAATCAGTGGTGAGGCCTGGTTTCACCCGCACATGGTTAGTTTTGCAGTCAATCTGACGCTTAACGGTGAATTTACGCCGACACAAATGGCGGAAATAGGTTTGTTGTTGCGTAAGGATCGCCTGTATCAATTACCTACTCAGGCAACGCCTATCAATTTCGATGAACTTGCGGCACAAACACTGGATGCTTTATTGCAGGAAGCTATAGGGATAAACAATGCCGCACCTGTGCCACCTTCGACCCCCTTCAGCATTGTTACAGTGCTGGAAGCAGACAGTGATGATGCCGATGCGGTTGCCCAAAATGATGAAGTGCATAAGGCGCTGGAAATCCTCACCCACTGGCGTAGCGGCAAAGTGGGTAAACTCGCCGATGGGGATATTTCGCATAACCCGAGCCATGCCGCTACGCTGCCGATCAGCGGCGGCCTGTTGTTTGGTCACGAACGGACGCGGATGGTGTGGGATCCGCCACGCTTTACCAGTAACGGGGGAGTTTCACTCAGTTGTTATCATCGCAATCTGCTGATTAGCACCATGCAAACTGATGCGCTGCTTAACTTTACCCAACTGGATAATGAGTTTATCAAGAGTAATCGGCGACCCAAGGCGTTTCGTGATTGTGAAGATGCGGTATTAAAACGTATCACCGCATTGTATCAGGGCGACTGTCTGACCTATCGCTCCGCGTCTTTACGGCGCTTTATCGATGCCCATCCATTGCGGCCATCGGTGAATGAAGTCGCGAAATACCGTAGTAAAATCCCTGCTCTGCCGTGAAGCTTAGTCTATTGGGGGATATTAATTCTGCAAGGGTCTGCTGTGTTGCCGTATCGCCCTTGTGGACACGCTGTAACAACGTCGCTAAGCTTCTGTAAGCTCCCCCGTTAAGAAGTTACAGCCAGGGAAGAATTTCCTGCATAACCGACCCAACCCGCCAGAAAGCTTTCGCCCTAGATAGGAAAGAGCTTCCCAAATAGATGGGAGCCAGATGGTGCCAAAATTTCTTGGACGGAATATGGTCAGTGCCAAGAACTGTTGGACATCAGTGCCAAAATCTTTGAGAATGGAAACTCGCAAGTCATTGATATTACGATAGCTCGTCGAGTGTCGTAATGCCATCTCGGATTAGACCCGACAAATGTTGCCCGATGCACCGATGTTTGAATTCGGGACCGGAAACTTTGGATATTGTCATGGGCCGGCTCTTTTGCTGGTGTGGTTTGGCTCGCAGAGGAAGTCTATACGGGCCATTGTTCCGTAAGGGGCAATAGGGTGCTAGAGTGTCTCGATCACGTGAATGGTTTAATCAAGGAGGCCGTAATGCAAATGTTAGTACGTATCGGAAAGATGGGATTGTGCATCGCGCTGGTGGGTGCACTCACTGGAATGCCGGTCTTTGCGGCAGATGCCCCAATCGAGGATGGGTCGAAGATCGTGATCTCGTCTCCGAAGGATGGAGACAAGGTCGCCGATACCTTTGAGCTGAAGTATGAATTGACCAAGGGATCCGAGGCGGCCCACGCCCACGTGTACTTGGATAATCAATATCAGAAGGGCTTTCCCGGAACATTCAAGGGTGTGAGTAAAGGAAAACACCAGATCACCGTGACGGGCGCCAACAAGGATCACAAGCTCGTCTCCGCTACACAGACCATCACAGTCGAAGTACAGTAGCGCTACGACCAGTCAATATCACGGCTGCCAGGGCCTCTTTTCAAAGAGGCCCTGGTGTGTCCTTCCTGCTATTCCCATCCCTTCTTCCGGTTGACTCTTCTCTCGCTAGATCGTAGTTTCTCTCCATTTCATCCGCATGCAGCTTGTTCATAGGACAGAGAGTGGTCACGGAGTGGTCATGGATTGGTTCTGGTTGATCGGGTTTCTCGTGCTATTGATTGCCGGTGGGGCTGCGTACTATGTGTGGCAGGTGGTCGCGGCGCACACTCGGGACGACTTCCGCGCGCAGCAGCCCATGCTCCGGATCACCAATATGTCTGCGATGACCGCAGGGACTATACTCACCCTCATTCCGCAGCTCGAAAATGTCGGGCGCGGAGTGGCCTACGATTGTGTGTTGCACCTGGGCGGATGGGAGGGCAGCTTCGCGGTGAAGAAGGTCTATCCGCAGGGCCCGCGCTATCAGAAGCACGCGGCCTCGCTCGTGTTGGGGCCGGATACTCCGCTACGAATGAAGCCTCAGAGCCATGGCTATCTTCGATTGAGCTATCGGGATCACTGGGGCCTCAAGTACGATTGCTGGTATCCGGTCACACAATCTCCCGGTACGACACTGCCGCTCTACAATGTACAGATCGATTTGGAGCATCCGGACGTTAACGAGCCGACTCCCTCCTTCTGGGAGATGCGGACACTTCTGCGAAAGAGTACGCAGCCGGAGTGAGGCGGCTGTCTTCCGCCACGCAGTCCATACAGGAGTCAGGCATGCCTACTGTTCCCTTTCCGGTCGTGATTGCCATGTATGCGGTCTTGTCGGCCTGTGCCGGGATGGAGACCACAGGGCTGCTCCCGACGGCGACGTCGGTGGACCTCGCTCGCTATGCCGGCACGTGGTATGAGATTGCGCGATTGCCGATGTGGTTTCAACGGCATTGCGTCGATTCTAAAGCGATCTACACGAGTCGCTCTGACGGTGCGGTCGGGGTTCACAACGAATGTGTGACCGAGAGCGGCGGACTCGACCAGATTGACGGTGTGGCGACGGCGGTCGACCCGAAAACCAACGCGCGGTTGACGGTGGTCTTTGACAACTTCTTTGCCCGATTGTTCGGCTCATCCCGCGAAGGGAACTATTGGGTTCTCGATCTCGATTCCGATTATCGCACCTCGGTGGTCGGCACGCCGGATCGGCGTTTTCTCTGGATTCTCTCGCGTACGCCCCAGCTGGAGGATGCGACCTACCGACGACTGGTCGAACGGGCCAGGCAGCTTGGCTTTCCCGTATCAAACCTGATACTCGCCAAGCGCCCACTGTGAGCCGGTTTGTGCCTGCTTGACTCCGTCTTTTCGGGGAGCGATGCTGAAGGTGTCCCGGAGGTATCGTATGAGACCGGGGTAGCCTTCTCACCGCTGTTCACATATCCCTTCTTCTTGTCCGCTTCCATGCGCCCTGCCGGTTTCATACGCCTCAAGGGCGTTCTTGTATCTCCCACCGCTATCAAGGAGGTTGCATCATGAAAACCTCACGAATTCTTATGGCCGCCTCCGCGGTCCTGCTGTTGGCCATCTCGCCGGCTTTCGCTAATCCCGATATGCTGCCGAAGCATCCCGGCTATCCGATGGGTAACATGATGGATCCGGTCAAAGGACAGTCTCTCGCGAACGACCCCGGTCAGACGAATGCGACGGGGGCAGGGTCGCTTGCGAACGCCGCTGTGTTCGATGACAGCCACTCCAAGCAGAGCCTATCGATCAATCACGATAATCAGCGGATTTTGGAGAAGCCCGGCGCCGGGGTGCTGCCCAGAGTACAGGGGCCCAAGATCACGATTGAACCGCCGGTGAAAGAGGCGACGAAAGTGACCGCCGCACCGCAATAGTTGCGTGACGTCGCGTGGCCGGACTGTGGGTGGCGCGCTATCTCGGTCCGGCCACTACTATGCGGACTCCGTCAATCGAACGGGCCCCGGTGGCGTTCTTCTGAAAAACCGGCTTGTTCTTCCCTCGCCGTCGCAGTAGGATGATGCGGCTATTTCGTCATGTTCGATCAATGTTGAGGAGGTATGGCTATGTCAGATCGTTCACTGGGCCTGTGCGCTGTGATCGCATTCGTGGGACTGCTGTTGGGAGGCTGTGCGAGCGATGGTTCAATGGGAACATCGGGAGCATCCGGGGGCGGGTCTTCTTCCGGTAGCGGGGCGACGTTCGGCACGACGAAGAATATCGAGCGTGTCGCTGCAGGCGCGGTCGAAGACAATCTGAATGCCTGTATGGCGCGCATTCCCAAGGACGCCTCCGCGGGTCAGCGGATGTTGGCTGAGGAAAGCTGCCGCCGCGATCAAGCCAATCGTCGCTAGCGATTTGTGTTGTCGTAAGGGGGCGCGGGCAGGCGCGTCGCCTTACGACAGGTCCCCTCCAGTTGTTCACTCTTCTCTCGCATTCTGGGTATGACTGTAGGGTAGGAAAGCTGCCTCTATAGGCAGCCTCCCAAAGGCGGGCTGTCGCACGTGCCTACGCGAAACTGTGGATTCGATGAAAGATACGCACAGCAATAGTTGGCGTTGAGCTTACGAAGCCTGACGGGTTGATCGGGCTTTCGTGCGCGGTTTCTTCGGCGCCTTGGTCGAACGGTTTGTCTTCGGGGCGACGGGTGGGGTCGAGACTTGTCGTTGCCGAATGGTGTTGGGTTTCACTGGGGTTTGAAGAATTCTCACAGAGGTTCCAAGATCTTCGATCAGCGCGCGCAAAGGCTCCGCAACCGACCAGGCCTGTCCAAAACACCCGCGCGGATGATGCGGAGCCTCGGCATCGCAAACCTCCGACACCTGACCGAGGCAGGCTTCGCTGAGATGAGTGTCGAGGCCATTCAAAAATCCCCTCGCTTCTGATCGTGACTTGGCATTCCGTCCGAAGCTCTTAATCCAGGCCGTGATCAGCGGACCCAGAAGAAAAGGCCAGACAGTGCCTTGATGATAGGCGCT
>CAZXNN010000005.1:0-37083 GCA_964641915.1 uncultured Nitrospira sp.
CAAGCAACTCGCCCACTACGCCGAGCAAGTCCCGGACGAGTTCCGCTTCTGCCAGAAAGTGTGGGAAGAGATCACCATCCCCGCCTATGCCAACCTTCCGAGATACGGCGCGAAGGCGGGCAAACCCAATCCACGGTTTCTTGAGCTCAGCGCCTTTCGTGACCTCGTCCTGCAACCGGCCTTGGAAGGCTTGGGCCAAAAGCTCGGCCCCTTCATCTTCGAGTTTCAGCGCTGGGGGCTCGATCCAGCCACCTTTCTGCAACGGCTCGACCGGTTTCTCGAACAGCTGCCGCCCGGCCCCGCCTATGCAACCGAAGTGAGAAATCCCGCCATCCTCGGCCCACGCTATCACGACATGCTTCGAACGCACGGCGTGGCCCATGTCTACAATCACTGGACGGCCATGCCCCCGCTGTCCGAACAACATCAGAAAATGGCCGGCACATTCACTGCCCCCTTCACCGTCCTTCGACTCCTGACCCCGCTGGGGCTGGCCTATGAAAAAGCGGTCGAACGCTACGCCCCCTACGATCGCATCGTGCAACCGCAACCGCGTATGCGGCAGGAGACCATCGCGCTGGTGAAGCAAGCAGCGGCGGAAAGACGGTCCTCGTATGTCCTCGTGAATAATCGATCCGAAGGCTGCAGCCCGCTCACCGTCCAAGCGGTACTTGAAGCGCTCGCCAAACCGACCGAGCCATCGTTGTGAGGGCGTAACTCGCGTGGTAGCATGACATGTATCGGCGACGAAGGTTGAGTCGTGTCTTGTTTGTCCACCTCAGAGGAGGCGTTATGGTTGTCCGTCACTCCACAATCGGTGTCCTGCTCCTCTCCGCACTGATCGGCATTCCTCGTCCGGTGCAAGCGGCGGAAGCCACAAACGGCCGGCTTGAAATCATCGGCGAGTATCGATATGCCGCGCGCGAATCAGAGTCTGTCGCCGACGCCAAAGCGCTGGCCTGCCGGGAAGCCTGGCGCCAGGCCATCATCAGCTCGTCCCTCTATCGGGAGTCCACCGCCTCCGTGATCGACTCTCCCCTCTTGCGTGATCTGTCCTATACCCTCGCTAATCGACATGTTCACGACCCGCAGATCGTCGAGCAGACTGAACGGGGGAGGACTGTCTCCTGCCGAGTCCATGGGTATCTCCAGACAGACGAGAGTACACGCGTCATTCGCACGCAGCTGACCAGCGGCCCTTCGCCGGCTGAGGGGATCGACCAAAACCGTGTGTTGCGGATCCTTGCTGTGAAGGAAGACGCCACGGGCGCCATTGCGATTCAATACCAGGCCCTCAAGCGGCTGGACTGGCTCGGCACTCACTACCAGGGCGGGTTACGGGAGTCGGCGGACATCATGGTGGATTTCTATGATGAGCAGGGTTTGCTCATGAAGACCGAGCGCTACCCGGCCAGGCGCACAGCAACCGGCGACGATGTCATGAATCCCGGCGCCATCGCCGTCCTCAAAGCGGCCAAACCGGCCGGAAGCAGAACCTATCGTGTCTGGCTGGTGAAATAGGCCGCATCACCAGCCATTTCCGCCACCTCCCACCCGCCTCCACAGATTTATTCTGCCTCCCCCTTTAGTTCGACTGGGTCACAACCGATAGAGATAGCCGAGAGCCTCTTCGAACCAGTCCCGCATCTATGAAGTAGGGAGGGTGCACGGCAATGTCGTCAGCACAAGAACTCGTCCAATCCTGCTCCAACATCTTCACGCTTCCAGAAATCTATTTTCGCGTGCGGGACGTCGTCGACGACTCTACCTCGACCATGGATGACTTGGCCAACGCGCTCAAGCTCGACCCGGCGATCTCCGCCCGACTGCTGCGCATCGTCAACAGCCCCCTGTACGGATTCCCCAAGCAGATCGATACGATTACCCGCGCGGTGAACCTGATCGGGATGCAAGCCGTCAACGATCTGGTTGCAGCCACCACCGTCGGCCGTACGTTCTCGGGTATGACCTCGGACTTGATGGATCTCCCGGCCTACTGGCGCAAGAGCGTGCTTTGCGCCCTGCTGGCAGGAAAAATCGCCAAGGCGTGCGGAATCGAAGACAGCGAGCGGTTCTTTATCGAGGGGCTGCTGCGGGATATCGGCCACTTGGTGCTGTATCAGACGATTCCGGAACGGGCGCAGTCGGCCCTGGTCGAAGCGGGCAACTTTGGCACCGCGCTGGCGGAAGTGGAACAGTCGAACATCGGCTTCGACTTCACCGAAGTCGGCGCAGAATTGATTCGCTTCTGGGGCATGCCGGGCCAGATCGAACAGGCTATTCGCCATCAACTGAGTCCAAAGGAAGCCGGGGAGTACAATCTCCATGCGTCAATCGTCCACCTCGCAGGCGCCGTCGCCGATCACGCTGAATTAGACCCCATCCGTGCCAAGCAGCCTCCGGTCTTTGATCCCTTCTCACTCTCCTGTACGAAGTTCAATCCCGACGAATGCCCAGCTCTGCTGAAAGAAGCCCAAGGCCAACTCCACGATACCCTCTCGTTCATCTATCCACTGGCGATGGCCGCGTAGAACCTGAATCGACGGCCCGCTCATCCGAATTCCTCCGCACTACACGCCAGCACATACAACACACCAGCGGCATCATCCCTCGCGTGCCTGGCCACTCCCCTCTTTTGAGGAGTGGCCAGACGCAGCCCCGACGCGGTAGGGTATCAACCCCGACGGATGTCAGTGACTGGAAGGAAAGGGATGATGACCGCATGAAGACGCATCGGTTCCGGCTGCTCGTGGCAATGTCGCTGCTCACCCTTGCCGTCCTCTCATCCCGCCTGTTCGGAGGCCAACAGGACGACGCCCTGGAAACGGCTCGGCTGCTGGCGATCCTGCTGGATTCCGGGCGGGTCACGATCGCCAAGCACCAGGACCTCATCAATACTCCGAATCAGACAGACAAGAAATTCACGCCGGCATTATTTGAACAAGAAGTGCAGGCTGAGTTCCAGCGGGAGACCGGAATCGCACTCAACGCCCTTGAAGGCGCGACTGTCCCGGCAATGGCCAAACCGCTTCTTGCCCAACTCCTCAGGGACAGCATCGGAACCATCCAAAGTTACCAACCCGTCCTCAGCCTTCCAGCGATGCGATACAAAGGCCTCATCCCGGCGACCTTCGGCACCGAGACCGCCGCCCGGTTTCAAAAGTTTTCACAGATCTATCTGAAGCAGACTGCACCCGCCCATCTGGTAAGAAATCTGAAAAACAAGCCCGACGACTATGAGACGGCCGCCTTCGGACGGTTCGGTAGCTCCTCATCTCCGTCCGGCAAGCACCAAATCATCAGCGAGCTAGTGGACGGAGGACGCAGTGCTCGCTTGATGCTCCCGCTCTACTATGAACAATCCTGCCTGGCCTGCCACGGCGAGCCGAAAGGCGAACGGGATATCTCCGGGTATGCCCGAGAAGGCGGGAAAGAAGGCGACCTCGGCGGTGCCATCAGCGTCATGATCCCCCTCAAGTAACCTAGGCTTACCGAGAGAATACATTGCGGCCCATGGCCGCCACGCTGCTAGTCCTCCGCGCAGGCGATCACGGACAGCACAATCCGTCGTAGACCCATTACTCCAACGTATTGAGCGATCCGGTCGAACGGGCAAGGTTGACACGGGCGGCGTTGAGTTGGAAGAGCGCATTGACCAGATTTTCTCTGGCCCTGGCCACGCTGGTCAGTCCGTTGGTCAGCTCAAAGTAACTGGCAGCAGTGATGACGGCATAGCGTTCACGGGCCAGATCCAGTTCTTTCGTCGCCACCTTCAGGCCGGCTTGTGCAATCGCCACCTGCTCTCTAGCCGCAGCGACAGCGGCTATGGCATCATGCACTTCCATCTTGACCTGATTCAGCACCGTCCGCATTCGAAGAGCTTCCTGTCTCAGTTGGCTCCGGGCTTCGGCAATCCGTCCTTCCCGTTGGGCGCCATCGAAGAGTGGAACCTGGAACAAGAGCGCCATATTGTAGGTGTCCAGCGTATTGTTCCAGCGGTTGCCGATAAGCCCGTAGTCTCCCTGCGCAACCAGCGAAGGAAGGCGCTCGCCGGTAATCGACGAATAGGTCAGCTCCGAAGCTTTCATACGGGTGAACTGTGCCTGCACTTCCGGCCGTGCAGTCAAGGCGCTCGCCACCGCACCCTGCGTATCAGACACGCCCCCGATCTCGCTTTTGAAATCATCCGTCAGTGCCAGTTTGATGTCATAGGGAATGGCCAGCAGATTCAGCAACGTGAGCTTGCTGTGCTCGACGTCGTACCGGGAGGTGGACGCCAGCTGCCGCTCCGTTGCGATCTGGGCATCCAGCCTGGCGATATCCAACCCCGTCGCGACGCCTCCGCGCTGTCGTTGTTTCACCAGCCCGAGCAATTCTTCCATCACCCGCTGATTGGCCTCATGCACCTTGACCATCGCCAAGGCCTTCAGTCCTTCCATGTAGGCTAACGCGGCGCTGGCCATGACATCGTACTTCCGGCTGTCGGATTCAAACTCGGTCACGTGCAGGGATTCGCGCGAGGCGCGCCACCGCTGAATGAGACTCACGCTGAACAGATTTTGCGAGGCATTCACCCGCCCGTCGAAAATGCTGAACGGATCCGTCCGCTGAGGCGCCAGCCCGAAGGTCCCGAGAAACTGCGTTTGCCGCGCCTGGCGAACCGTGCCCGCGAGATTGGGCAGGAGGCTGCCCAATTGCGTCTGCACCTGTCCCTGCGCCGCTTCAATCCGCTCCTTATACAGCTGCACGTCGAGATTGTTGTCGACCGCCGCGGTGAGCGCTCCGCGCAACGTCAAATTGAGGGCAACCGGTGGAACGGGAGCGGCGACACCGGGCGTCTCAGCGGCCCACACTCCATGGCTCAGCACGAGAGCAGCGAGACCCGTGGCCGCCGTCAGCACCCCAGATCGCATCATCGTTCCCGCAGGCTTTCTTTCACGGATTTCAGCAAGGGGCTCAACAGATACTCAATGATCCGCCGCTGGCCGGTTTTGATTTCGACGGTCACCGCCATGCCGGGAGTCAGATTCACCTGTTTGCCCTCCACCTTAATCGTCCCCCGATCCATACTCACCCGGGTGGAATAGATCAGGCCGACCTTTTCAATCGGTACGGCATCGTCGGATACCGTCAACACACGGCCGGGGATCGTCCCATAGAGCGTGAAGGGAAAGGTTTCGACTTTGATCTCGACCGGCTGGCCGTCCTTCACAAATCCCACATCTTTATTTTCCACCTGCGCCTCGACTTCCACCGGATGCTCTTGCGACACCACGATCAACAACTGCTGCGCCGGCGTGACCACCCCGCCGACCGTATGGACGGCCAGCTGCTGAACGACACCATCGATCGGCGTCGTCAGCCGCTGTAACTCCGCCTTCTGCCCGGCCTTGGTCACGTCCTGCCCTAACGAGGAGGCCTTGGTTTCGGTGGTGGATAGTTCGACCTGCTTGGTTTGCTGGAATTCCGACACCATCGCGCGAAAGTGTTTCTCGGCCTCGGCCAGTGCCGACTGATCCTGCTTCACCTTATTCCGTTGGCCGGCCAACTCTTGTACCTTGTCGATGCGTTGCCCTTCGGCCTGCAGAAAATCCATCTTGGTGACGGCGTCATGTTCGAGCAGCTTCTTGTAGGCCTCGGCGCGTTCCGTCTCCATGGGGACGGTCGCTTCGAGACGGATAATGTTCTCACGGGTTTGCTCCAAGGCGGACCGGCGCTGATCAACGAGATGTTGAGCCGCCGCCACTTTCGCCCGATATTCGGCCAGCTGATCGACCAGCAACTGCTGTTGCAACACGACATACTGCGGATCGGCATCGGCCGGTGCCTCAAAGGTCGACTGTCCAGCGATCAGCGCACGCAGCCTCGCCGCCTCCACCTTGGCCGCACGATATTCGTTGGACGCCCGATCATGGTCCGCACGATTCTGCGTGGGATCGAGTTCAATCAACACATCGCCTTTCTTCACCACCTGCCCGTCCAGCACATGAATCGCTGCAATCACGCCGGTTTCATAGGGCTGGATCACTTTGGAATAGCCGCTGGCAATAATCTTCCCCTGCGCCGTCGCGACGATATCGATCCACCCGAAGGAGGCCCAGAGCACCGCGGAGGTGAAGACGGCCATGATCGTCCACAGAATCGCCCGGCCGATCGGCGAGGGTGGCGACTGCTGAATCTCGAGCACAGCCGGAAGAAACTCCGTGGCACGTGCCGAGGGGGTCAGGAACCCTGAGCCCAAGGTTCCTGACCCCTTTTCAGTCTGCCAGGCCGCTTTCCACACCGCCCAATGTCGTGCCATCACGCCTAGCGCCATCTGCAATCCCCTGCACTCCTACTTCACGATTTCTTACACCGGGACCGGCCACACGCCATCCTGATGCTGACACAGCCGGGCATAGAATCCCTTGAGCCGCACCAATTCATCATGCGAGCCGGATTCCGCCACTTCGCCTTTTTCAATCACGTAGATACAATGAGCCGGCCGCACAGTACTCAGCCGGTGGGCAATGATAAACACCGTGCGCCCGTTGCAGATCTGCGCCATGTTCTGCTGAATGATCGCCTCGGATTCATAATCCAACGCGCTCGTCGCCTCGTCGAAGATCAGAATGCGGGGATTCGCCACCAGCGCGCGGGCAATCGCGATCCGCTGCCGCTGACCGCCGGACAACGAACAGCCATGCTCTCCAACCAGCGTGTCGTAGCCCTCAGGCAATTCAAGAATAAACTCATGGGCGCCGGCCAACTTCGCGGCGTGCATCACCGGCTCCATCGCCAGCCCCGGATCGGTCAAGGCGATGTTGTCGCGCACCGATTGGTTGAAAAGAAAGTTCTCTTGCAGGACGACCCCCACCTGGCGACGCAACCAAGCGGGATCTACCTGCGCCTGATCGACGCCGTCGACCAGAATGCGGCCCCTTTCCGGCACATAGAGCCGCTGAATCAGTTTGGCAATGGTACTTTTCCCGGACCCCGACCGGCCGACGATGCCAACGACCTTGCCAGGCGCCACGGTGAACGACACTTTGCGCAATACCTCCGCACCGTCCGGACGATACCGAAATGTCACATCTTCAAATACGACCTGTCCGGCGACCTGCGGCAGGGTGGTCCGGTTCGGGTTGTAGGAAGGTTCGGGCTGGGTATTGAGCACATCCCCCAGTCGCTGCACAGAAATGCCGACCTGCTGGAACTCTTGCCACAGATTCACCAGTCGCAGCATCGGTCCGGTCACTTGGGCCGACAGCATATTGAAGGCGATCAGCTGCCCGATGCTGAGATCCCCTTCGATCACGCGATAGGCTCCGACCCAGAGCACCGCCACAACAGTCACTTTCTGGATGCAGGCGGCGACCTGGCTTGCCACTGTAATGAGGCTCGTGGCGCGAAAACTGGCACGCACATAGCCTGCCAGCTGTTCCTCCCACTTGCGTAGCAGAGGCGGCTCGACCGCCATGGCTTTCACCGTCTGAATCCCGCTGATCGCCTCGACCAGGAATGATTGGTTCTCCGCACCACGATTGAACTTTTCATGAAGCCTGGCCCGGATCGCCGGGGTAATTGCTATCGAGAGAACCGCGTAGAGCGGCAACGACAGCATCACCACGCCCGTCAGCATCGGGCTGTACAACCACATCACAACGAGAAACACCGCCGTAAACAACACATCAAGAACCACCGTCACGGAATGGCTCGTCAGGAACTGACGGATCTGTTCCAGTTCACGCACCCGGGCCACCGTGTCGCCCACCCGTCGCGCCTCGAAATACGCCAGCGGCAGCGCCAAAATGTGACGGAACAGCTGGGCGCCGAGCCCGACATCGATACGATTGGTCGTATGGGAGAACAGATAGGTGCGCAGTCCGCCGAGCAGAGCGTCAAAGATCGCCAACGCGATCATCCCGATCGCCAGAACGTGCAACGTCGTGAAGCCCTTGTGCACCAGTACCTTGTCGATCACCACTTGGGTGAACAGCGGGGTGAGTAACGCAAAGAGTTGCAGGAAAAACGAGGCGACGAGTACTTCCCCGAGGAACTTCCGGTACTTCACCATGGAGGGAATGAACCAGGTGAAATTGAACTTCAGATCGTGCAGGCGCAGATTCGCCCGCTTCGTAAAGAGCAGCAGGTCGCCCGACCAGGCCGACTCAAACTGCTCGCGCGAGAGCACCAACGGCCGCCCCGCCACAGGGTCTTGAATCAGCGCCTTCTCACCCTCGATCTTGGCCAGCACGACATACCGGCCGTCCGTCCGTTTCGCCATCGCAGGAAACGGCGTCCCGGCTAGTGCATTCCAGGATGTGCGAAGAGAGCCGGCCTTCAACCCAAGATGTTTCGCCGCGCGCAGAAGCTCGGTATCGGAAAGCACCTGCCCCGACAGGGCAAACTGATGGCGCAACTGTGACCCGTCCGCGGGAAGATCGTAGAACCGGGCAAGGATGAGAAGACAAACAAGGCCCGTGTCAGGCGCCTCTGCCATCGCAGAAGGTTGTGAAGCATCGGATAGAGGAGAACCAGTCCCTACGTCGGCAGGCATGGCGTCACCTCAGAGGAATCCGAAGAAGGAACCAAATAGTTTCAATGGCACACATGTCGTCTGTCCGGCACAAAAGAAACCGGACAAACCTGACCCCGACCAGGGAGGCGCTTCACGCCTTGTACTAGAGGATGCTCAAACAACCTGTCCAGCAAGGCCGCAGGCGAGTCGAAACCGGAGGCGTACCCTCAGGCGTACGTTGAGGATTTCGACGATCCGAGAACGCCGCTAGCAGACTGTTTCAGCATCCGATCCTATTGCCAGCTGGCTACCAGCACGGTTTCCACCTCCTGCGGCCGCTGATCGATGGCCTGATCCCACGTAAGCCCACTCTGCTGTGAGAAGCTGGCCATGGCCTGAATGAGCTGATCGACTTGCGTATTGACCAGATGCTGACCGTTCCCAGCCTGCACGTCCTCGACGTGATAGGCGTCGCCCAGGTACCAGTTCTCGATCACCACGTAATCGCCGGTGCCGTGAATCGCCAACCGCAAGTCGTTGGCCTGACGGCTGATGACGATGTCTAACGATGTGATGGAACTACCGAAGAGAAGAGCATCCGCATTTCCTGAAGTAGAATCATTCTCCGAAATCGTCTCGCCGCCATCCCCCACATTGAAGACATACGTGTCGTCGCCCACACCTCCGACTAAGTAGTCTAAACCGGCTCCACCGGCCAACCAGTCGTTGCCGGCTTCACCCACAAGCACATCGTTATCTTCATCGCCATTGATGACGTCGTCGCCCTCGCCACCATATAGATAATCGGCGCCAGCCCCACCAAAGATAGTATCGGCTCCATCCTCACCTGAGACGGAGTCACTGCCGTCCCCTCCGTCAATGTGGTCGCTCCCCATTCCGGCATAGAACGCGTCATCGCCCGCCCCACCAGTAAGGACATCGTCTCCGGCACCGCCGTTCAAGACATCACTGCCGTTTCCGCCGACCAGCGTGTCATTCCCGGCTTCGCCTATCAAGACATCAATCCCGTCGCCGCCGGTGAGTTGATCGTTCCCGTCACCGCCATAGAAGGTCACGCCACTGAGGTTACCGACGGCCGTCAGCACATCATCCCCGCTACTGCCGACGACTAGCTCCACTTCGGCCGTTGTGGCATTGAACGTCACTGCGTCCGCACCCGTCACGATGACCTGGTCATACCCCGCACCCCCGTGCACTACGGTATCCGCTGCATCGATGTACAGCGAATCATCGCCCTCGCCGCCACTAAACTGATCGGCGCCAGCCCAGCCGTTCAAGACATCATTGCCCGTTCCCCCGTTCAAGATATCGTTGCCGCCTTCTCCAAGGAGCGTATCGTTGCCCCCATCGCCCGTGACCACATCATCCCCTTCGCCGCCGTAGAGATAATCGTTACCGCTACCACCATACATTGTGTCGGCGCCCTCTTCGCCCACAGCCGCATCATCTCCGTCCCCCCCGCTGACCTGGTCATTTCCTGCCCCGGCATAGAAGGTATCGTCGCCGGTCCCGCCGGACAGACTATCGTCTCCGAGGCCGCCGTTGAGGACGTCGTTCCCCGCCCCACCGGTCAGGGTGTCGTTGCCGGATTCACCGACGAGCACATCATTATCCTCATCGCCATTGATGAGATCGTCGCCGTCCCCGCCGTAGAGGTAATCCACACCACTCCCGCCATGAATCGTGTCGATTCCGGCTTCACCAGCCACGACATCGTCCCCGGCCCCTGCCAGAATCAGGTCGTCTCCAGCACCGGCATAGACTGTGTCGTTGCCCGCCCCGGCGTCGATTCCGTCGTTCTCAACGGTGCCGACCAGCACCTCCGCATCCGCAGTCCCGGTAATCGTGATCGAGGGGCCGAGCAGGCTCGCCAGACTCGCCGAGCTGCCGTCAGCGAACGCCAGCGTCTCGACCACGGACGCGCCATTCACACCGGTCAGATCGAAATTCGTCAATCGGATCGCGTCGCCGCCCGTACCGACCGCAATCATCAGCGTGCGAGTGGCTTGGTCCTCAGTCAACACCAGATCGTTCCGCGTAATGCCAGCGCCGAACTGGATGCGATTTCCCTCACCCGCACTCGCCACATCCTGAATTGTGTCGATGCCATCGCCGAGGTTGAAGAGATAGGTGTCGTGACCGGTGCCACCGATCAGAGTATCGTCGCCAGAGCCCGCAGGCCCGGCCTCGGACTCGACGGCATACCCACCCCAGAGGGTGTCGCGCCCTGCCAGACCGGCAAGCACATTGTCATCACCCGACCCGATGAGCACATTGTCCAGTTCATTACCGGTTCCGTTCAGCGGCGCCTGGGGAATGACCATTTCCGTCTCTTCATCAAACCTCAGAGGAGGCGAAACCAATGTCAGATTCTCCAGATTCTCTCCCAGGGTATAGCTGACTGTACTCCTGACCGTATCGATCCCCTCATCGCTAAACTCCGCAATTGTCTGCTGCTGGCTGTGCACAATATAGGTATCGTTGCCGACGCCACCGATGAAGAGATCATCGGCTTCGCGGATAGCACTCACATCGCGTTGGGTCAGGCCTCCGCCGAGAAACAACCGGTCTCCGTTCGAAGCAAAATCCCCCGCATCCGCCATAAGCACATCGTCCCCGGCCCCGCCGATCAGGATGTCGCTGCCGGTTCCTCCAATGTAGGGCGGCCCTTCCAGTTCACGGAAGATCCCGCCGACGAGGACGTCGTTCCCATCCCAGCCGTTGAGGATATTGTCTCCGGAGTTTCCAACGATGAGATTGTCCAGTTCATTCCCGGTCCCCCGCTCAGGACTCGGAAGCACTGAACTGGAGCTCTCGGCAAGTATCAGATTTTCGACTTGCGCATCCAAGGCATAATCAAAAAGGCTTTCTACGGTGTCGATACCCTCACCTGGTGCCTCGATGACGGCGTAACTCCCCGGGAGACCCGAGCTTCCGAAGAGATAGGTGTCGTCACCGCCAAGGCCGGCAAGGGTGCCAGGGAAGGGAGAGTCGAGCAGATTAGCTCCTGACGAGCTCGACTCTGTGGGCATCCACACAAGATCCCACCGCGTGCCATCGGCAAACAACACCGCAGCCTGAGGGCTCGTCTCACTTTGACTACCGACATATGAGAGATTGATGCTCAGTCGATCGCCAGTCGAAGGAATCGTAAGATTGATGATATTGGCTCCGGTAGCACGCTGAATCGATCGGGTGAGAATCACCTCGCTTGGCAAGACATCTGCCCCCATTTGAATAATATCCAGGTCGCTCCCGTTGGTATCGAGTGTCAGGGAATCGATGCCGGAACCCCGCCCGAAGAAGATAGTGTCCTGACCGGTTCCGACGAACAACTGGTCGTTCCCCGACCCGCCGTCAAACGTGTTTGTCCCCCGCAGATCCACGAGCACGTCGTCGCCGCCACCTCCGGTCAGAATGTCATTGCCGATAACCTGCGGTCCAAACGGCGACTGACTCGTGGCATCCCCGTACAGCCAATCGTTGCCCAGGCCCCCGGTGAGCACATCGTTTCCGGCCGCGCCGATGAGAACATCGTGACCGGCACTGCCCGTGAGCATCTCGTCCCCCTCGGTACCGGTGACGGTGCCACCAACCGCCACGGCACGGACACGCAACTCGGCTTCATTCCACACTGTCTCGTCAGTAAACCGGACTTGCTTCTGGGCATATTCGGTCGGGCCGAAAAAACTCGCCAGCGTCAGTTCGTCTGTTGTGCCATTGATGATTAACACCAGGTCTCCTGAGCGTCGATAGACATCCACGTCTGCCGTCTGGACATCTGCAGCGAACTGGATCGTCTCAATCTCGCCAGTGGTGCTTGAATCGAACACGATGTCCCGTCCAGAACCGCGGCCGAAGCGATAGGTATCGGCTCCACCATTTCCTCGGAGGCTATCGTCGCCCGCTCCTCCGTCCAGGATGTTCGACGCTGCATTGCCCCTCACATCGTTATTGAGGGCATTGCCGATCGCATCGGCCGCTCCCGTTCCAGTGAGCACCAAGTGTTCGACATTTGCGCCGAGGGTATAGGTCACCGAGCTTTCAATCGTGTCTATCCCCTCATTCGCCAGTTCACTGACAACATCGCCACCCTGATCGACGAGATAGGTATCGTCCCCGGCACCCCCGATCAGCGTATCGGCGCCGAGTCCGCCATCCAGCAGATTGTTCGCCCGGCCGCCGATGATCGTATTGTTCAGATCGTTCCCATATCCCGCCATGCGCATCCAGGAAGGCCCATAGGGCGCATTGGGAATGAGAGAGAAATTCGCGAAGTCCGGCACTTGTGGATCCAGCAACGTCAGGTTTTCAATATGAGCCGATAAGCGATAGTCATGCGCCGCGATGACCGTATCGATGCCGCCCGTCGCCGTTTCGACCAAGAGATCATCTTCACCGGTCGAGCCCTGCAGATAGGTATCGTTCCCGTCGCCGCCGGCCAGGACGCTCATCGATCCATCAGCTTGCAATATGTTGTCTAATGCGTTGCCGGTTCCAATCAGCGAGGCGCTGCCGGTCAGGCTGAGATTCTCCACATTTGCTGACAGCTGATAGCTGTTGGCTGACAGCACGGAATCTGTCCCTTCATTCGCCGCTTCCACGACCGTATCCCCCGCACCCACCACATATGTGTCGTTGCCGACGCCGCCGGTCAACACATTCGCTGCGCTGTTCCCGGTCAAGACATTCTCCAGCTCATTGCCCGTGCCATTGATCGCAGCATTCCCTGTAAGCGTCAGATTTTCGACATGAGCTGCCAGCTGAGTGCTGACCGCTGAGAGCACCGTATCGTGACCCTCATTCACGAACTCGGTCACCACGTCCCCCGCGTTGTCCACGATGTAGGTGTCATCACCTACGCCGCCTTCGAGCTGATCGGCTCCGGTGCCGCCATCAAGCCGGTCATCGCCCGCGAAACCCGTCAGCTGATCGTCGCCGGCCAAGCCAAGCAGGCGATCGTCCTCGCTGGTGCCGGTCAAAGAATCAGGCCCGCCGGTCCCAGTGATCGCAGGTTGCATCAGATTGTCGATGAAGGCCTGATCCCAGACGGTCCCATCGGCAAACTGCACACGTTCGACCTGGAAGGGAGCGGCGAGAACATAGAGCGAGACCGTCAGGCGATCGGCCCCACCGTTGAGGCTCAAGACAAGATCGTGGTTGTTTCGTGTCGCGACCACATCCGACGGCGCAACTCCTGGCGCCATGCGGATCGTATCGAGGCTGCCCTGCGAGTCGATGATCGTGTCCTGGCCAGACCCCGTGCCGAATAGATAGGTGTCGCTTCCTTGCCCTCCGACGAGCTGATCGTTCCCTGCTCCGCCGTCCAACGTATCGTCGCCCGATCCAGCCCGCACGGTATCGTGCCCGGCCCCTGCCGCAATGCGATCAACAAGACTCGTCCCCATGATACGGTCATCCTGATCTGTCCCGGCGAGATCAAATCCGCGGGCCAACAGTTGCTCATAGGTCAAGCTGGATCCGTCGGCAAACTGCACTTCTTCGATGGCATGTGGACCAAACACATCGCTACGGTCGAACCCGGTCAAGGCAATCTCATCTTGACCAGTTCCCGTTTTGATCACCAGGAGAGATCGGGACGGATCGAAGGGATCGTCGCGAACTTCGAGGGAAAGGCTATTAGCAGTGATCCCAGGCCCAAAAACCAGCCGATTCACCTCGGCCGTCACGATCGGCGTACCGCCGCCGCCCTCTCCGCCACCTTCCCCCTCACCGCCGCCGGAGGTGCGCAGCGTCAGATCGTCGATCAGGTCTTGTCCGTCGCCGACGTTGAAGAAATAGGTATCGTTCCCCGCTCCGCCTTCCAACCGGTCATTGCCGGCCCCGCCGCGAAAGCGATCGACCACATTGGTGCCAACCAGGAAGTCGTCGAACTCGGTGCCATCGATGTCAAATCCACGGGCAACCAGATCTGCATACGTCAGCAATGTCCCATCAGCAAACTCAAAGCGATCCACGGCATGAGTACCCAACACATCACTACCGTTTGCTCCAATATAGACTCCCTCGAAGCCAGAACCAGGCTGCACAAGCACCTGGCCAAACACCGTCGTCAGCTTCAGCGACTCTGGGGTGAGGCCGGATCCAAATGTCACGTGATTGGACTCGTTCGCGTCAATTACATCACTGATGGAATCAAGACCGTCTCCCATATTGAATTGGTACGTGTCATCACCTGCCCCACCGAGCAGTTGATCATCCCCACCCCCTCCCACCAACACATCGTTTCCCGCCTGGCCTTCAAGCGAATCGTTGCCACCCTCGCCATGCAAGACATCGTTTCCATCCCCCGCACGAACCACATCATCTCCACCAGCCGCAAAGATCACATCTACGGATGCGGTTCCATCAATGACATCCGCCCCGTCCGTTCCATCGATCCTCACGCCGCGAGCCAACAAGTCAGCGAAGGTCAACGTCGCTCCGCCACTAAATTCGAATGTATCCACCGGACTTCTACCCTGGCCGGTGGTATCCGAGAACACGATTTGATCGCCAGCATTGCCAGTCGACAGGATCAATGCTTGCCCCAGACCCCGGCTGAGGCTTAACGAACTAGATGAAATTTCTTGGCCAAAGACCAGCCGATTGCTCTCTCCCGCCGCGTCAATGATCGTATCGCGCCCATCCCCAGCATTGAAGAAATAGGCATCCTGACCGGCGCCACCGGTAAGGGAGTCGTTACCCAGGCCTCCGGTGACCTGATCGTTCCCGGCCCCCGCCAGCACAGTATCGTTTCCCGCTCCGGCAAAAACATTGTCATCTGTGGATGCGGTCCGAATCAGATTGTTCCCATCATTGGCAAATACCTCACCGCCGGGCAACGGCAATTGATCGGCAAGCACCACGGGCATTCCCCCCGTGAAGGCGAGAAGGTCCACCACGTAATTAAAGGAATTCGGATCGAATCCTAGAAGCTGAACAGACCCTCCACCCGCAATCTGGATCGTCAGCGTCTGTTGCGATTCGTCATGAAGAAACGTGAGCGACTGAAGCGTGATCCCTGCCCCAAACTGGAGGACATTCCCTTCCCCGGCAAGACTCACGTCATCAATCGTATCCTGCCCGTCTGCGAGGTTGTAGACATAGACATCCGACCCGCTGCCGCCGATCAGTTCGTCATTGTCAGCCCCGCCGATAAGCGTATCGCTCCCCTCTTCTCCGACAAGCACATCGATACCGGCCTCACCAGACAACAGGTCGCCGCCAAGACCGCCAAAGAGCACATCGTGATCTTCCTCACCAAACAGATTGTCATTCCCATCCCCACCGTCCAGCTGATCGTCACCAAGGCCCCCAATAAGTTGGTCATCTCCCTCTTCGCCAAGGAGAATGTCCGCATCTTCATTCCCAAACAGCACATCAAGGCCATCCCCACCTACGAGCGTGTCACTGCCAAGCCCGCCTTGCAGCTCATCGTCATCGTCACCACCGTCGAGGAAATCGTCCCCGTCATTGCCCACCAGCAAATCGCTCTCCGTTCCACCGAAGAGCGCATCGTCTCCCCCGCCACCCTGTAACTCATCGACCCCGGCCCCGCCATCAAGGACATCGTCATCCCCCGGGTCATCGGAAAAGTCGCCGACAAGAAGGTCGTCGCCCTCTCCACCAAGCAAGGTGTCTATGCCAGCCCCTCCGTACAGTTCGTCATGATCATCCCCGCCATCCAGCCAATCATCGCCTGGCTCCGAGGTATAGCCAAAGCCATCTCCCCACAATCGATCATTCCCCAGGCCGCCGATCAAAACGTCGTCGTACCCTCCGCCGTGCAGCACATCGTCCCCCTCGCCGCCATCGAGATAATCTTCCCCATCGACCAGCGGGTTCCACTCCGGCAGCGCGATCGGATTTTCCGGCAGCGAAATAAACTGATCGCCGTTCAAGAGGTCATGCCCGCTTCCACCCAAGATGATGTCGTCACCGGCCGCACCTGTGAGACCATCATTTCCTGCTCCGCCATCGAGGTAGTCGTCGCCCGTTTGAAGGTCGAGCCGGCCCGTAACCGCCACACCTTCACCGTTGAGGTTGTCATCCCCGACCCCACCAAGCAGGACATCATCGCCTTGTCCGCCAGCAATAACATCATCGCCTGATCCGCCATCGACATGATCGTTGTCGCTCCCGCTCTCCAGCGGATTGAATGCGTTATTGGCGAAGACCGTATCGTTCCCATCCCCGCCAATAATCTGGTCGTTGCCTGTCCCACCAACAAGTTCATCAACGCCTGTGCCGCCGTCGAGCACGTCGTCGCCCAGCCCGCTGCGAAGCCGGTCATTATCTTGCTCACCGTACAGCCGGTCATTCCCCGCCCCGCCGTCCAAGGTATCGTTTCCGAACCCGCCGAACAGTTGATGTTCGTAGGCCGCAATGCTCAAGCTAAAGTCTAAGACATCGTCGCCGCCATACCCATACGCCACATGATTGGCCGCGACGTTGAACGACGGATGATTGGGGTTTTGGTCTCCATCCCATCGAATGGGCTCATGATTGTTGTAGGCGATACCCGGCAACGCCGGGTTCGCTGTGTCCGGTGCATCGATCAACGCAATACCAAGTCCGCCTAGCTCGACATCATAGTTCTTAATCGTGACCACATCGTTAATAAGCACGTCTTCGCCTTGCCGGACATACGTAAACAGTCCGTCGGGGCTCACGTAGGTGTTATCGGGGTCCCCCTCCCGATGAATCCCACCTAACAGGCCTATTCCATCGAAGAAGAGAGTGCCGGATCTATCTGAATCCTCAATCGTATCGCGGCCCTGTCCGGTAAAGTAGCTATAGCGGTCAACCCCGTCTCCGCCCTTAAGCGTGTCATCCCCAAGGCCACCATTCAGTTGATCATTGTCGGCTCCGCCATCTAGAGTGTCATTCCCCTCTTGGCCGAGAATGATGTCATCGCCCCCTCCACCGCTGAGCAGAACATCATTTCCATCATTGCCTTCAATATAGTCACGACCACCATTACCCTCGATAGTGTCTGCCCCACCGCGCCCATAGAGATGATCGTCGCCAGAGTGACCGATCAAGACTTCTCCTACGCGGTCATCACCAAAGATGACTTCGTTCGCTGAAGACGTGCTGCCGACCTCAAAACCACTTTGAAGATCTTGAAAATGAGTGTCTGTAGAAATCTCACCGCCATCAGTGAGATTGAAGGCCAATCGTTTCGCTAGCAGTTCAGCTCGATCGATTAGCGCTAGCCCGGTCCACGCGCCTCGCCCCGTCTTTGCATCATAGAGATCGAGAGAGCCGTTATCAGCAGGCCCTTGATTATGGAGTGCGCCATAGTCTACCCCTCGCACAACAAAAGGGTTAAGTTCGCGCAACGCATAACGATAAGCCATACCATCTGCAGAGTTCGTTCGCGCGAGGCTTGAGATAGCGCCAGGGGAAAGCTCCACGAGGCTTTCAATTGAAAATAATCCAGAAGCCACAACACTACTGACTTGGTTCATATGAGCGTAAAACTGATTTCGATTGTCGATGTCCCCGAATCCTCCCGTGACAGGATTTGAGTCCGTCACCGGATCATCGCCACCGACTCCAAACACTTTCCGAAGAGCGTCAAGCGCAGGCTCAAGCGAATTGGCGTCGGCCGTTCCGCTAAATCCCACAAATCCAGAAGCACGCTCGCTCGATGAGGCTGCAAAGATACCTTCAACCGTTTGCCGACGAAGACTCGGGGCTACTTGTTGAAACAGTTCGGTCAGAGCGAGGGAGTCCACCATAAGGATAATGCTGTGCGTCGTGCCAAAATCCCCATTGTCCCCAAAGAATCCGCCAAACCCATCGAGATTGGGCTGATCTTCGATGAAAACCGGGGTGGCTTGGGCGTGCACGCCTGAATTAGCCACATATTCTGGGTCATTGTTTGTGGCATGGCCATAGAGTTGCGTAATTTTGTTGAAGCCTACCCCCGTTCCGATCTCACCCGGAGGCAAAAAGTTATTTGTGGGGCTGAAGGCCAACACAGTGTCCCGCCGGATATCTTGATAATGCTGGTCGGCGTAAACACTCCGCGGGTCCCCACTGTCGAACCAGGTCGGATCGATAGCCAACATTTGAGCTTCAGCGATTTGAAGCATTTCCCGAATCCGCTCTGCCTCCGGCAAGCCTGCTGTACCGCCATTGACATGACCACGACCTGCACCATTAAAGGTATAGGTGTGTACAATGTCGCTAGCGTGTAATTCTGTAAACACCGTAGCCAGATGGCCTCCCAAAGAATAACCAGTGACAGTTAGCACCGCATTCTGAGGCAATTCTCCTGAGGCTTTCAGATCACGATAATAACGCTCCATACTCACGAGTTGAGCCAACGCGAACCCGACTCCGGCGATTTCGCCATCGGCACCCTGCACAGAATCACGTTCGGCATCGCCTACAGGCTGACTTCGGTATTCGGTGCTGCGGAATGAGAGCGTAAAGTTATTCGTCAATTGACCGCTTTGATCACGCTCTCGCATTAATGTCGCCGAAAAACCCGTGGCGTCGTTGGCATGATGGTCGACACGGGCATATGACGTTAAGAATCTGTCCGCAAGTTCCTCCGTAAAGCGAGTATAGTTATCAAGCGCAAATCCTGGTCGGTTGTTCCCGCTTAACAATCGCGGTCGTACGAGAGAGTCATTTGTTATGTCGATGCCATCGAGATACGACTCTGCTGCCATTTGCTGCAGAGCAAAATTAAGCCAGGCACTAGTCTCAGTTTGAGCCATTTCCGCCCCCCTGATTCGTAGCTGCAGACACGGCGGGTTTTAAGACCTTAAAAACAAAGAGTCCGTCCGTATCCATTAATGGGCAAGGCCTTTGCCAAACCATCCCTAACCGAGGCAACTCCGTATCGCCACGAACATACCCTCTCCTGACTGCTAGGACTTCACCTATCTCCAAATCCATCACGACGAGCTCTCCACCTGTAATCCCAAGTTCACGATCATTTGGACGCTTGATACCACGCCAAGTGTACCCATAACGGCTCTTGCGAGATTCGCCATATTCTTTTTGTATCGTCTTTATCTCTTGGCCGTTATAACCAAAATACCTTGCCAGTGTTGCGCCAGCATCGGGCTTTGAAAAGTAAGAGGGGTGGCGATATTTCCTTTTCCATTCAGGTACCGGCCGATTCAGTCCTGAAGTCTCAAAGAAGGCATATCGGTTTGGGCCAATGTATCTCCCTTCCGGCTCAGATGATTCGCCCAAATTGCTGCCGTAGAGATCCTCTAGCACATAAAGATGCTGCCGTTGATGGTCTGTAACCTCTTCGCGCGGTCTCATCTGATACAGACCCTCCACATTCTCGACCGTCTTATAGATAAACTCCCCCGCCTCCGTCTTGCACAGGTGGTCAAAATATTGCTCAGGTGTCATGCCGGGTTTGTAGCCACTGTCCTCCGGCACGGGATTCGGAATCTTGATCGCGTGGGCGAAGCGCCCTTCTTCCGTCGCCAGGGGATCGGCCGGTTTCATGTTCGGCAAGATGCAGCGCGTATCCGTCGGCGAGAGCTTTTGTGCCTTACACATCGCCGCCATCTTTTCCATCTGCTTCCGAAACCGTTCTCCTACCGTTTCTCCTTGAGCCAGGTTGATGGGCCCGAGCATTCCCAATAAGCATCCCACTACCAAGAGGCCTATACCTTTCGACCTCAACACGTTAAAGCACAGGCCCTGCAATCTAAGCATATTCATTGCCATCCTCCTTCGTAACCCTACAGCTACTTCTTCCCCTGCCGCGCATCGCGCATACCCACCAGCACTTGCTGAATTTGCTGATGCAATCGCGCCAGCACATCCACGCCCATCGCCACGCGAGTGACGAGATGGCCTTCCAATCCCTTTGGTGCAGCCAGGCCATCTTTCGCTGTCTTGGCGATGGCCCCGAGCAGCGCGGGCTCGATGAATCCGAAATCCACATAGGCGATCCCCTGCGCCACGCCGACATTCGTGTAGTTCGTCGCGAGAGGATGGGCACTCGACTCACTGGGCTTCAACCTCACATTCAACTGAAGGGTCTTGTCCTTTGATTCACTCATGTCCTGAAACTCCTTGATTGCCCTATCCCGTGACGGCAAGACACACGCACGCGCTCTCACTCCCACAACTCTGAAATAGCACCATTTATATCTACTCCTAACTAATCTCAGGCGACCCTAGCGACAGACTGGCTCCCTGTCAACGGCGAATTCGGCCCTAAAGCAAGAGCCGAAAGGACCTAGGTTGCTTGGTGGGCAACTTTGTGTCGAACAAGAAAATGCTGGCCAGGGAAAAGGAACGGGGACATTCTACGTTTCCACCAGTTTCTGCGGGCGGCCGATGGGTCGAAGGCTCGCATCCAACCCCAACCGCTCCGCCGTCACCGCCGTCCATGCGTCCGTACCGAACGGCGCGCCGCGACTCACGCTCTGTCGGATCCGTTGGATGTCTGTCTCCTCCATCGCCCCGTTCACCCAATCGAGCCATGGGTGCGGGCGTGCCACCGGTCCAGCTGCCACACAAGGGCCTTGCACGGATTCGCTCCAAGCCCGAGCGCTCGACCATCGCCAGTCTTCGGCTCGGGCCACGAGATGCGCCCGGACGGGATTCAGTTCGATGTAACGCAACACTGTCAGGAGATGCGCATCTTGCTCGATGGGAAACGCTTTGAACCGGCCTTGCCACACATGCCCACTGGAGTCGTGCCACCGATGGTACCGGCGCACATGCGCGGTCAACAGCCAGTGCATCCAGCGACTCAGATCTGCATCGGAAAAGGAACGGGGACATTCTACGTTTCCACCAGTTTCTGTGGCCGGCCGATCGGGCGGAGGCTCGCATCCAACCCCAACCGCTCCGCCGTCACCGCCGTCCATGCGTCCGTACCGAACGGCGCGCCGCGATTCACGCTCTGTCGGATCCGTTGGAAGTCTGTCTCCTCCATCTCCCCGTTCCCCCACTCGTGCCTATCGCAGTAGCGATACGCTTTCTCCGATATGGCCCCCAATCTGTTGCTCTCCCCCCTGCTTCCGTCTCTGACGCGAGCCACCCACGGCCCTGGTGGCGTCGTGATCGAACCGATCCCTGCGAGCAGAACACTCGTGCGTTGCTTCCAGAGCTCGCCTGCCGTATGCTCGTCATGACACGCTTGACGGGGAGGGATCAACATGGCCACACCAAACATTAAGGAAGAAGCTCGACGACTCGTAGACCGCCTTCCAGAACATTCGACATGGGACGATCTCATGCATGAGATTTATGTCCGCCAGACCATCGAATCAGGGATGGCCGATAGCACAGCCGGGAGGACCACAGATGTAGAGCAGGTGCGCGCCTCATTCGGACTTCCAAAATGAAAGTCCACTGGACCGACACGGCCATCGGCCACCTTCAGACCCTTCACGCCTACATCGGGAACAGTTCGCCAGAATATGCACAACGAATCGTCGATCGGCTGACACGGCGATCGCAGCAAATTAGCACGTTCCCACAATCTGGCCGCATCGTTCCCGAAACCGAGCTTCCACAGATCCGTGAAGTGCTTGAAGGGCCCTACCGAATTATCTACCACCTGAAGCCAGATCAAGTGGATATCATCGCCGTGATTCATGGATCTCAGCGCACGCCCTGGACCACCTCAACATGATTCCCAAAGACCGCTGGGGAACTGGAGAAACCAACAGGGGCGGGAGTCTTTTCTTGACGGGAAAGCTCGGGCCAAACGGGGCGAAATGGAAGCGCCGCTCCGACCGCGTGGACGGCTGAACGGATCGTGAAAGAATGACTCCCGCCCCCTTTTATCTCCATCCGAGCTCTGCCTTGCAGCAGAGCCTCGATTAGCGAATTGAAGCGCCCGCGCAATCGCCCCTCCGGCTCGATCGTCTCCTCTCGCCACACGATACTCTTTCCCTTTGCTCGGTCTTCATTTTGATGCGCGCTATGCTACACTGCGCGCATGGAATCCTCACACACCACTTCCCATACCGAGTCCCCCCTGCGGCTCTTGCCGGCCTACTTGGGCACGTCTTCTATTGAGGACGCCCTTCGTACCGCCCGAGGTCGACGGGTGCTGTGGCTTGAAATTCTCGTGAATGATCGGCTGGATCTTTCTCCCTGGCATTCAGATCCGGCGGTTCAGGACGCGTTCCTGACTGCATGCCGATGGTATACACAGTATCGTCGGCTGATTACGTTTATTTTGAACCGCACGCCCCTCCCCTCCACTCCCGGCCCGATCGATTCGCGAGACTACCGGGCCTTCGCCGAGGCACTATATTTTGCCCACGCTCAACACTGACCAACTCATCGCGCTCTTAGCACGCTATGTCGCCGAGACCGGCGCGACGCTCGACTTGCTTTTGGTTGGTGCGCTGGCGCTGCCTGCTTATGGCATTCCCGATCGCGCCACTCGCGATGTGGATGCTGAAGTGGCGGGGCCACTCGACGGATTACTGAACTTTCTGACTGCCGCGCAGGTGCCGGCTGACTTGACGCAAAACTTTTCAGGCTGGTCGGTCGTGGCGATGCCTCCGGGATACCGCGACCGGGCCACGGTTCTCGTCAATCGACCTAGTCTCCGCGTCAGTGTCCTGGCGCCGATCGATTTTATTCTCGCAAAGCTCCGACGCGGCACCGATGTGGATTTGGAAGACGCCTTGCTCGTCGCGCAGCAATACCAGATCACCGCTGATGACCTGCGCATTACCGCACAAGCAGCACTCGCCGCCTCTCCTCAAGACACCGCGCTGTTTCTGTTCCGAAAAACCGTGGATCTCTTTTGCCAGAGCCTACCTCCGGCCATGAGATAGATGCACCAAAAGAAAAAGGGAGCCTCCCGTTTGGAAGGCTCCCTATTTGGAGAGGTCCGGCTGGATTTTACCGCTTCGCTTTACGTTTCAGATCATCGCTTCAAGCCTGGCACGACACCAGTCTTGTTCGGTCAGCTACCAGCAATTGCACTCGAAACACAGCCCTCCCGTCGCTCAATGGAGGGGAGGCACACACACTTACTGCCCCGATGCCAGCGGCGGCATGTTGATGCCGACTCGCTCTAAGCCCATGATGACGGTCAAGGCCGCCGGTGAGTGCTGCACGATTTCTTTCTGCACTTCGATGCGGCGGAGGTCGACAAACTCCGGCGCGGTCAGTCCGAGGGATTCGCGATAGGCCCGGTCGGCGATGCCGCGCTGTTTTTCGGCTTTCTCACGAGACTCTTCCGCTTTTTGAAATTCCACCATCGTAATCTTGCGCTGCTCCTGAATGATGGTCTGCGTGGTCTGCTCCACCACGCCCTTGGGCGGCAGGATGCTGCCGACGACCACGCGATTCAGCCGGACGGGAATGCCCTGCTTCTCGATCAGCTTGGTCTGCACTTCTTTGGCGATGGCATCTTGCAACTTCTGTCTGGTGGTCGGATCGGTCGTCAGCTGGAAGAGCGGATACTTCTGCACTTCTTCACGCACGAAGGTGCGAAAGGCTTCCTTGGCATTGTTGGCATACCAGTTGGGCCCGTACTTGCTGACCAGTTCCGGCGATTTTCCCTCGATGACGTTGGCGATCAGAAAGGCATCGAAGGAGACCGGGGCGTTTTCGGCCGAGATGATATCGAAATGCTCGGAGTACTGAATCGGACGGATATCGACATCAACGACCTTCGTGGTGGGCGCCACGATCACACGCCCCGTCTTCGTGGGCACCGGATCAACCCCGCCGTGGCCGAAGAAGAACGGCTGTTCGACCAACACCCCCTCATGACCCGCCTCGATAGCCACGCAGCCAGTCCCTACCGCCATCAATCCGAACGCCAACATCGCTCTACACAAGCCGCTCGCGTCTCTCCTCATACGCTCCTCCTCGGTTAGCCCCGTCTTCATGCAAGACGGCGCAAGACGATGACAGTTGAATAGCCGGCGCCTATCAGCCGCGAATCAATCTCCTAGCAATACCTTACGAAGCGCTTTGACGGTATGTCAAATCACTACTCCAGGGTCTTATGCGCATGAAACCAAGTGAAGTTTAGAGGAGAGTGCCGAACAGATGGGATAATCTGAGATGGCTGTTAGAAGATGCCGGCTTGCTTCTGCAACCAGCGCACATACTTGATGATCTGATCGACGTCTTCGGATGTGGCCGCGTCTATTTTCGGCATGTTCCCGAATTCCCAGTGATGCGCCTTCACTCCGTTGGCCGCGGCACGCTGAAAGGCGGCGTCGCCATGATGATTGGGTTCGTAAATTTTATGCACGAGCGGCGGACCTTGATTGGTTCCAACGCCCCCCATGCCATGACAGCCTGAGCAGTTGGCCTTAAACTTGGCTTCGCCAGTCTGCAATGCGGCAGGCACCGCGCCGGTCGCGACAACCTTCGGTGCGGGCTCCCCTTGACTGCAGGCCGGGGCGACCGTGAGCACACAGAACACAACCGCCAGGCTACAGGTCCGTGAGATCTTCATCGACAACTTACCCCTTCGGAGTGGATGGATCGGACGGCGCCGAGGGCTTTCCAAATTGCTCCTGCAACATCGCCTGCGTCTTCGCCAGCGTGATGCGACGGTACAGCCGTGCACCGACAGGGACGAGGACAATCAACCCGATAGTCAGATACATGAAAAATTCTTCAGGAGACATGATGGCTCGCTTTCCAGTGAGTACTACGGTACCGCATATGCGACCGGATCCTCAACTCCCGCACTGGCAAATCCCTGACGGCGAATGAGACAGCTGTCGCAATGTCCGCAGGCCAGGGCTCCGATTGGATCATAGCAGCTATGAGTCAGATGCAGCGGCGCCTGCAACGTCATCCCCAGCTGAATAATTTCGGCTTTGGATAGAGTTAAGAGTGGCGCGCGGACCGCTACCCGAGATCCTTCCACGCCGCTCTTTGTCCCCACCGCCACGGTCTCCTCGAACGCCCGGATAAATTCCGGACGGCAATCGGGATAGCCTGAGTAGTCCAGCACGTTCGCTCCGAAATAGATGGCCGATGCCCCGACCACTTCGGCATGGGCCGCAGCCAACGATAAGAAGATCAGGTTTCTGGCCGGGACATAGGTGATCGGAATACCCTGCGCCCGCTCCTGCTCACGACGATCCTTTGGAACGACGAAATCCCCAGTGAGCGCTGACCCTCCGAGAGCCCGAAGATCCACTTCCACCACGATATGATTTTTGACATGAATTGCTGCGGCCACCTGCTTGGCTTGCTCGATCTCAATGGCGTGCCGTTGACGATAGGCAATGGTCAGCAAAAAGAGTTCGCACCCCTCCTGCTTGGCCACGGCGGCCGTGACCGCGGAATCCAATCCTCCACTTAAGAGGACAACAGCACGTCGCTGGGATGTTGCATCAGGAGACATGGATCGAGGAAAAACTAGAAACGTCGGCCCCGGCACGCAGTTTCACGTTGCAACCCAAGGAAAACGAGCAGCGGCTCAGCACATGAAGGGGCACGGGAAGAAGAGCGCGATCAATCGCGATCTTCTTCTTTTTCAATCTTTTCCAGCAGCTCGGCTTTGGACTGGCACTCGACGCAGAGCTTAGCAAAGGGCACGGCCTGAAGCCGCTTCTCGCTGATCTCAATACCACACTCGGCGCACATGCCATAGGTGCCGTCACGTAAACGATTGAGCGACTCATCGATGGCTTGCCGACGGCGATTCCGCATCTCCATGAGGGAGATGCCGAGTTCGCGATCGAGATCCATCAACGCCTGATCACCGACATCACGGGCAGACTCCAATCGACGCTGCTGATCCTCGGTCAATGACTGCCCCAGGTTGCCTTCGATCTCGCGGATGATCTCCTGGCGTTTGCCCATCAACATCTGGTGCAAGGTTTCTTGGCGGCGTTCACGGGCATCTCGATCTTTTGCCGATTCTTTGGGACGCATCGCCTCAATGATAATCTGTGCAGGAGCCGCCTTTGCCGTCACGACGACAGCAGGAGCAGCTTTCTTGGACTCAACCGCAGGGGCCGGCTTGGTCTTTTTTGCTTCCTTTTTCTTTTTTGCAGGCACTTTGGTAGCCATAGAATAATGCTCCTTGGGTAGAGAATCCCCCAAAAAAAGTCCGGCATCTATATCACGGCATGTAGGCTTTGACAAGGGCTGGTGGTAACTAACCGGGAGGGCCCTAGGAATAGAGGATCGTCGAATGCACAGGATAGCCAGCGAGTTTGTCTCTTCCCTTAAGCCCCTTTAGCTCGACCAGAAAGTCGAGTCCCACGACTTCTCCGCCGAGCTGGCGGACCAAACTGATGGTAGCCTCGGCCGTTCCACCCGTGGCGAGGAGATCGTCTACGATCAGCACCCGCTCCCCCATTCCGATGGCATCCCGATGAATCGCCAAGGTGTTTGACCCATATTCAAGGCTATACTTCACTTCGAAGCAATCGGCCGGCAATTTCCCCGGTTTGCGAACCGGCACAAACCCGGCCTTCAGCCGCTCCGCCAGCACGCCGCCGAAGATAAACCCGCGCGACTCGATGCCCACCACCTTATCGATCCGTGCATCTTGGTATCGTGCGGCGAGGTCGTCGGTCAGCTTGCGAAACGCCGCTGCGTCCTTCAGCAATGTCGTTATGTCGTAAAAGAGAATACCGGGCTTGGGGAAATCCGGTACTTCGCGAATGAGGGCTTGATAGTTGATGGCGGTCTCCGGAATTAGAGCAGGTCGGCCCGCGTCATGGTCTTTCGCTCGATGGTACCCCGAAGCCGGACTAAGGCCGTTGTTTCGATCTGGCGGACTCGCTCACGAGTCAACCCCATCGCCCGGCCGATCTCTTCCAGCGTCTTGGACTCATCACCGTCGAGCCCGAACCGCGACACAATAACAGTTTGCTCCTTTTCAGGCAACTCCTGGACCCAACTCATCAGTTCCGTCCGGCGCCGGATCCCGTCCGCCGTGTCGTCGGGAGACAGACACATCGGATCTTCGATGACATCGCGCAGGAAGGTGTCGGTGCGATCGTTAATAGGACTATCCAGCGAACAAGTCGTCCGGGCCAATTGCTTGAGATCGAGGATTTCCTCCTCGCTGGTTTTCATCTTCTTCGCGACTTCGGATGCCAGGGGTTCTCTGCCAAACTCTTGCACCAACTGCTCGACCTTCCCCATGTACTTGTTCAGCCGCTCGACCACATGGACCGGTAAGCGCACGAGCTTGCCCTGATTGATGATGGCCCGTTCAATGTATTGGCGAATCCACCAGGACGCGTAGGTGCTGAAACGGAACCCGCGCTTGTAGTTGAATTTCTCGACGGCCTTGATCAACCCGAGATTGCCTTCCTCGACGATATCCGAAAACGGAAAGCCTCGATTGATGTAGCGCTTGCCGATACTGATCACCAGGCGAAGATTGGACTCGATCATGATCTGCCGCGCCTGCTCATCGCCGGCCTGCACGCGCTTCCCGAGTTCCTGTTCCTGTTTGAAATTGAGCAGCGTCGAACGACGCACTTCGCGCAGATAACTCTTGAGGGTATCCAGCCCCTCGGACCGATTCGAGGATTTCTCCTCACGGTCAGGCGGACCGTCCACCTCGATCTCGCCGATCTCGTCGGCCGACTGCCGTCGGGCTTCACTCATGTCCTGAAGCTCCTCGTCCTGTCGACTCATATCGGTCGGCATCCTGTCAATTGGTTCGTTAGTACCATATCTGAAATTCGGTAAATCGTTCGGTTCCCGGATTCCATTCCACCGTCACCGTCGTCACCCGTGCGGCCGGAGGTCCAACGCCGAGCTCAGTAAGCAGCGCCTCAATCGTCTCGCGCGGCCCTTCGACCTCCAGCTCGACTCGACCGTCGTCGAGGTTACGCACCCCGCCGACCAGCTTGCGCTGCGCAGCGACTCGGGCCGCAAACGCCCGATACCCGACTCCCTGCACACGGCCATTCACCATAATGTGAGCGCGCACCTGAGAGGTCATGCTCGAGTCAACCTTGCGAACGGCAACAGATTGCGCAACACGGTGGAATACTCTCACACCTCCCGAGACCCGTCACGCGTTTTGCAAATCTACGCGAGCCTACGAACACACAACCAGAGCCGGCCCGTCGCGGATTCAGCCGCGCACGGGAACATTGTGCCTGTGACTTCCGCGCAGACCACACGCGAGAAAAATCAAGTCGGTTGTGTGCCCAGCCCATCACGGTGATGCGCCGGCTACGAGAGGCCGACTCGAACGATGCGATGGAGCGAATTGAAAATGACGCTTGGGGAACCCGCCCCTCGCCTCCATGAACGCGGAGGCTCCGGGCCGAGAGAGAGCGGTGTGGTCGGGGCGAAAGGATTTGAACCTTCGACCCCTGCGTCCCGAACGCAGTGCGCTACCGGGCTGCGCTACGCCCCGACAAGGCGACTCATAAAGACGGGAACCGGATTGTCTTACAAGATGGGGGTAAAACGCAAGCCGTGTGCTTCAGCCACTCCGGAGCACGTCACTTGGCCGTTTTTTATGTTGACACCCTTCGCTAAACCTGGATCGGAGTGAACCGCCCGATCGACTCCCTCTGACGCCAGACGAAGGAGATACGGCAACGTCGCATTCGTGAGCGCGAAGGTGGACGTCCGCGGCACGATGCCCGGCATGTTGGCCACGCAATAGTGCAGCACGCCATCGACGAGATAAACAGGATCAGAATGCGTCGTCGCCTTTGTCGTCTCGAAACAGCCGCCTTGATCGACTGACACATCCACCACGACTGATCCCGGCTTCATGCGGGACACCATGGCATGCGAAACCAGTGTGGGCGCTTTGGCCCCAGGAACGAGCACCGCCCCTATTACGAGATCAGCCTCGCAGACGGCCTGTTCCACAGCGGCTTCATTCACCGCACGCGTGACAATACGCCCCTGATACAAGTCATCCAGATAGCGCAGCCGGTCCAGATCCAGATTGATCACGGTCACCAGCGCGCCCAACCCAACTGCAATCCGGGTGGCTGAGGCCCCGACCACGCCGGCACCAAGCACCACCACTTTCCCCGGTTCAACCCCGGGTACGCCGGCCAACAAGACCCCCCGCCCACCCTGAATCTTTTCCAAGTAGTGCGCACCGACTTGAACCGACATGCGCCCGGCGATTTCGCTCATCGGCTTCAGCATCGGGAGACTGCCATCTCGCGCCACGGTCGTCTCATAGGCAATGGCGGTGATCTTCGTATCTAAGAGGGTCTTCGTCAGTTCGGGAAGGGAGGCGAGATGAAGATAGGTAAACAGAACCTGTCCGGGACGAAACAACGGGCACTCGGACAAGAGCGGTTCCTTGACCTTGACGATCAGGTCCGACTTCTCAAACACCTCTTCTTTGGACGAGGCGATCGTCGCACCAGCCCGCCGATATTCCTCGTCGGTGAATCCGCTTCCCTGTCCGGCCGACGGCTCCACCCACACTGCATGCCCGGCTTTGCGCAAAGCGGATGCCCCATCTGGGGTCAGGCTCACGCGATACTCATGGTCTTTGATTTCTTTGGGAACACCGATATTCATACAATTCTTAAGGAGCAGGTCTCAGTGGTTGACCCGTCGTAATTTCGTAGGCTTCTGCCAAGGTCGCCACTTCCCTCACCCGGATAGATCGTGCCATTCCTTTGTCCGTAATAGCAAATGTGTTTTGCCCTGCGGGCAGGAGCATCTCTCGGAAATTGGGCAAAATATGGCACCCTTCAATCTTGTGTTCAAGCCCGCCTACCCACCCGACACGAAGCTGGAGATCCATTGTCCCGGAAAGGCAGACATCCGGACGCAGCGTATCCCCCAAGATGGCCGAGGTGACCGCAACGGTCCAAGCAACGCCGGCACTGGGCCCATCAACCCGCAAGCCTGCCATGAACATTGAACCGATCGGCATGGTCATACGCACCTGTAAAAAGCGAGGATCATACTGCGTGGCCTTGGCCGCCGCCAATACGGCGGTCCCTAGCGCGCTCCTGGCCTCGCCTTTGAAATGCTCATCAGTCGAGATCTGAGGCCCATTTCCGGCAGGGAGATGGGCAACCTCGAAATGCACCATCGTGATATCGCCCTTGTTCGGCATGCTCCAACCCCGCGCCCGCATACTGGAAGGAAGATCATGATAGCTGAGCGAGGGAATGTCCCGGGCCGTCGCAACGAAGGGAGATGACGACAGTGACTGCGACGGCTTCACAGACGGCACCGGGACCTTACGCTCAGTCTGGTCCTGCGATTGGATCGAGGGCCGGACGCGAACACCCGTCACCGATTGAAGCTCGGGCAAGGCGTTCACTTCTTGGCAACCGACTCCTCCGCCATCGCTGAACAGCACGGCCCCGCCCGCTTGCGTGCATTTCCACAATTCGGCTGCGGAAAGAGCCGGACTGATCATCGCCCCCGTCACAATCACACTCAGAACCTTCCACCGATGGCTCCCCATACGAAATCCTCCGATTCCTCACCAAACTATAGCAGAGCCTCTCCCGCCGCTAGACAGTCTAAAAACCCCTGGTGTAAGATGCGCGCGCCATTGAATAATTTCCCGCGTATGTCTATTGAGGAGGCACACAATGGACCTGTCGACTGGATCGTGTCATGCCTGTCAGGCAGCTTCAGGACCAGTGATCAAGTACTCACTGGGAAAAGACTTTTTCGGTCGGCCCTACGACCGGCTATCGCCCTCTTCCGACCAGAGCCCGAAGTGGTATTGTGAGTCCTGTTCCATGCATAAAACATTGCAGCGAGACTTCCGCGATATCCGAACAGAGTACGGCAAGCTCTCTGCCGCACAATCCTCTGAACTGGCCAAAGGTGAAGAGTTTCGTCGCGCGTTCCTGCGCCTGCGTGAAATCCGCACCATCCTGGATGCCCAGCCTGGCCAATCTCCGTTTCTCAACGTTGCTGAGGTCCAATTGCTGATGGAACGACTCAATACCGCCACCATGCCCGTATAGGACAACCCCCATGCCTGGATTCAAACGTCATATTTTCGTCTGCACGAACCAGCGGTCCGCCGATGATCCCCGCGGCAGTTGCTCGAAGCTGGGATCACAAGCCTTGCACGATGTCTTCAAGCAAGAGACCAAGCGGCTGGACTTGAAGAATACCGTTCGGGCAAACAAGGCCGGCTGTCTGGACCGTTGTGCCGAAGGCCCCAGCGTGGTGATCTATCCCGAAGGGGTCTGGTATACCGTCAAGTCGGAAGCCGATGTCAAAGAAATCATGGAGTGCCATGTCATGAAGGGCGAAGTCGTCAACCGGCTGCTGATGCCCGATCACCCGGCACCCGCGAAACTCCCACCGTTGTCCAAGTAAGACGATACACGGACACTATGGCTGTCGAAGAAAAGTGGAAAGCCAACCAGGAAAAGGTGGCCTTCACCAAACAGTTTCCCGGACTGACGCTGGATTGGAAATCCTGTGAGGGCAAAGCCGTTCAAGCGGTCGTCGCCTTAACGGGCAAGCAAGGCGCCGCTGTCATCGTCTATACCGACGGTGCGTTTACGATCGTGCCGCCCTTGGCGCCGGAGGCGTGGGAATTCGGTCAGGCATTGATTGATGCTCGAACTCATCTTGAACCGAAGCACCAGGCAGCCTATGTGGAGTATGATCGTCTGGCGAAGAAGGATAAGGATGCGCTCAGATCGGCCAGAGTGGACAAGATCATCGGCGCGATCGAGAACAATCTCGAGCAGATCCCCGAACTCAAGGACCGGCTGAAAGCCCTCGTGAAGGAGTGGAAGTGAGCAGTCTCCCCGACAGAAACATGTTTGAGATCTTCTCCCAAGGTCTCTTTGAAGGAGTGAAGCCTATGATGGTCATCCGCGATCACCTTGTCCGTCACCCGGACCGTTGTCTGCACAACGGCATCTGCATTCCCATCTGCCCGACCAGCGCCTGGCTCTCGACGCCCCCCTATAAGTTCGATCCATCCCGCTGCCTGGAAAGCTGCCGCCTCTGCCTGGACGCTTGCCCGTCTCAAGCAATCTTCGCGGTGTTCAAGAAGGGCGAGAAGATTCTGGAGCCGCAAAAGAAGTAGCTCTAGGATCCGCCTAGAGCAAAAAACTCCCCCGTCTTCAGACATAGGCATCAGATCGGAGCCAGAGAGCCCCAGAAGCACGCTCTCCCCCTCATCTTTTCTCTCCGCTCGATATCCCCCCGCAACTTGAGTTGAGGAGGCAAATTCTTTTAGACCTCGAATACTACAAATCCCCCCGATCGGAAAACCTCAGAGCCAATACTGGCCACCACCCTTGGTAGGCTATCCTCTATACCTTTGAGGAATTGTTAGACAGGCTAGTCCCATCTATTCTTTCTCAAACGGGGAACTTGATAGGCACTTTATTCAGCCCAACCAGCAATCTGACAAAAGGAATAGAGATAACCTATGCTCACGACTGTTTGGGCTGCTCGGTCATTCCGCCTCTTGTCTCAGATACTCCTCATATCCACATTCACCATCAGTTGCTTAGCACTTGGCGGCTGTGGCGGTGGGTCGGAAACCCCTCAGTCCGGTGGAGGATCACCACCTGTTGGAGGCTCTGCACCGGGAGTACCCACCGGCCTCAGTGTTACTCCAGGCACATCGTTTAAATTCGCGTGGAATAGTGTCGCTGGTGCAACGTCTTATCGCCTCTTCGAAGATCCTGGGAATGGCACCTTCACCCAAGTGGGAGGTGACCTCGCCGGCACTTCTTACTTTCACAGCATACCTCTTTGGGAACGAGTCAACGCCCAATACTTCGTACAAGCCTGCAACTCTTGGGGCTGCACTCCATCAACCAACCTCCCTGTGAATAACCTGATTACAAGTTCTATTGGATATGTGAAGGCCTCCACCACCGGGACTGGCGATTTCTTCGGAGTAGCAGTCGCTCTGAGCAATGACGGTAACACGCTGGCGATCGGAGCAAACAGTGAAGATAGCGCCGCAATCGATTCTGGCGCCGCGTATATTTTTAAACGAGTGGATGGGGTTTGGACGCAGCAAGCTTACCTGAAAGCGTCCAATCCTGGACCAGGTGATTTCTTCGGTGTGGCTATAGCTCTGAGCGGAGACGGGAATACGGTGGCGGTCGGGGCCTACCATGAAGATAGTGCAGCGGACGGAATCAATAGTACTGAAGCTGACGATACGGCACCTGACGCAGGGGCGGCGTATGTCTTTACTCCTACTGCAGGGGTATGGACTCAACAGGCTTATATCAAAGCATCCAACAGTGATGCAGGAGATGTCTTTGGGGTATCCGTTGCTCTCAGCAACGACGGAAACACATTGATCGTTGGTGGCTATCGGGAAGACAGCAATGCCACCGGCGTTGGTGGAGATGAGGGGAATAACAGCGAGCTGGACTCTGGAGCTGCATATGTGTTTACGCGCAGCGGGGTCACCTGGAGTCAACAGGCCTATCTCAAGGCGTCTAATACCGGCGCTGGCGATCACTTTGGTTCGTGGTTAAGCCTGAGCGGAGATGGCGCAACATTAGGTATTGGAGCCCGGTTCGAAGACAGCGATGGCTCTGCGGCAACCGATAATAGCGCGATTGATTCGGGAGCCGCCTATGTATTTACACGCAGCGGAACCGTCTGGAATCAACAAGCCTACCTTAAAGCATCGAATACCGGTGCGGGGGATTTGTTCGGCGCCATGGTCACCCTCAGCGATGATGGCAATACCTTGGCCGTAGGAGCTCGACAGGAAGATAGCAACGCCACTGGCATTGGCGGAAACGAGGCCGACAATAGTGCCGCGGATTCGGGGGCTGTGTATGTATTCGCCCGCAGCGCGGGGGTCTGGAGTCAGCAGGCCTACATCAAGGCATCGAACACAGACATTGGCGATTGGTTCGGAGTCCGCGTGGCTCTCAGTAACGATGGGAATACCTTGGCCGTCGGCGCGCAATACGAAGGTAGTGGCGCCATCGGGCTGGGAGGAAACGAACTCGACAATAGCGCCCCCAATGCCGGTGCAGTATACGTTTATCATCGAAGCGGTGGGGCCTGGACGCAAAGCGCCTATCTCAAATCCTCCAACACGGGCACCGGCGACATTTTTGGTTCTTGGGTTGCTCTCAGCGCTGACGGCAGCACCCTAGCCGTGGGGGCACAAGAAGAAGACGGTGGGAATACTGATGCCGGGGCGATATACATTTATTAAGAACAGCCCCCAAGACGTCGAAAACGGGCAGGCGTGCTCGTGCGCCTGCCCGTCACAGGCGATCTTCGCAGTGTTCAAAAAGGGTGAGAAGATTCTGGAGTCGCAGAAAAAGTAGAACCAGCTTAGACGATCTGCTTCCTTAATCTCCCCCAATAGGCCGTTCCGACATAACCGCAGGCGCCGGTGAAGGTGGTGAGTGCCAGGATTTGGTAGACCTTGCTGCGTGGAATCTTCACTTTCACTTTAGGATTCAGCAGATCCGGTGAATGCAGCACCAGCTTGAGCGATTCGCCGGCAGAAAGAATCGGCCACATGCAGGAAAGCCGAAGACGCATTTCGTGGCGCGGGATTGACATCGTATACATCCAGCCCTGATCCAGATGCTCTGTGGCCATTCGGACGAGCTTGCTCAGGACCGGCCGGAAGCGCAACAGATCGGTTTGATCCAGCAGGTCACGCGGCGTGAGCCCCGCCTCCGCCAACATCGTTTCCGGAATATAACAGCGCCCTTTCTGGAGGTCGTGTGCGACATCTTTCACAATATTCGTGAGCTGCAGTCCTTTCCCGAACCGTACTCCCACGTCAGACATGTGCCGTACATTCCACGATGCCAGGGACTTGCGATGGGCGCACATGAGATCGGTCCAGAACTCGCCGACGCAACCGGCCACGTAATAGGTGTACCGGTCCAGATCGTCGATGGTCTCCAACGCCACAAGATCCTCGACTGACTGCCCGGGAAAACGACTCAGATCCATCTCCATCCCTTGCGTCAGCGTGGTCATGAGCCGCTGCACACGACGCCGGTCTTCCGGCGAACACTCTTGGAAGAGTCGGAAACAGTCTTCCAACCGTTCAAGGAGCACACGTTCGGATGAATCCTGCTGGAGCGAACCCATCGCCTGCTGAATCTCATGGATCTGCGACCAGGAGATCTGGTCGCTCACGAACTGCGCTTTCAACTGGCTCAGAAACTCGAGGCGCCGCGAACGCTCAATCAGCTCCGTATCGGCAATCGTATCGGCGGCCCTAGCGAACAAGTAGCCCAAACCGATCTGATCCCGTACATCTGCCGGAACAACGGCCAGCGTAGTATAGAACAGACGAGAGACTTGTTTGAGCAGATCGCGAAGCAGCGCTTGCTTGGAGAGAGTGGTACTCGTGGGACTACCCCTACCTTACTTCGAATGTGCCTTCCATCCCCTTATCGCGATGGCTCGGCAAGGGCCAGAGACGCTTGTCACAATAGATAGGAAACGTTCCCGTTTGTGTCGGTGTAAGCGTGATGGTGATCGTCTTCCCCGCCGACAAGTCCTGCTCTACGGAGAGCTCCTTGATGATAAAGTTATGCGGCGTAATCGTGGTCACGCTCGTCAAGGTCAACTCCACCGGCTTCCCGGCTTCAACAATCACATGATTCGGCGTATAGGAATAACTGTCGAGTATGATCGTCGCGCGCTGAACCCCATCAGCCGCCACAGGAACCACAAAGGGTGGAACCGGCTGAGCAACATCTGCAGCCTGGGCACCCGCAATCTGCAAGGCGATCATCACTCCAACCGCACCGATCAGCCTACACGCTCCCATGTGCACCTCCACGATGAGACCCTTCTAACAGGATCACGCCCAAGGGGTCAACTTTCCCCCACACATTCAGGAGCTTCCGGCGTCTTGACCTTTGCCGATCGAGCCTTATATTCCACTTCCGTGACCCAAATACCGTCGCCTGCATTTCGAACGAGCAGTTTGTGTATAATCAAGGCAACATTATCACTCGCCCCCTACTGGCGGCGAGCTTCTGTCCCCAAGGAGGATATCGATGAAGTGGCTTAAGGGTATCGGGCTCTTCTTAATTGCAAACTTCTTAATCTACCTGACACTCACGTTCACGGCCAATCTGCTGGTCAATACGGTACTTCCGGCATTCGGCATCGATGTGCGCGGTATATTCAGCCAGCAATTGCTCGTCTGGTCGCTCGTCATCGGCTTCGGCGGTGCGTTTATCAGTTTGGCCTTCTCGAAACAGATGGCCCGCGCCATGCTCGACTGCGAGCAGATCACCCAGCCCCGGTCGCAGGCAGAACATGTGATCTATGGATCCGTCCAGGAGATTGCCCAACGACTGGGCATCACGATGCCGGAGGTCTGGGTCTATAACTCGCCGGACCCCAATGCATTTGCCACTGGTCCGAGCAAAAACAACTCTATGGTTGCCGTTTCCACCGGGCTGCTTCAGAACCTGAAGGACACTGAAGTGAAGGCCGTGCTCGCCCACGAGATGGGACACGTCTACAACGGCGATATGTTCACAACCACGGTGCTCGCCGGACTCATGAACACCTTCGTGAACTACATCAGCAACTTACTCTCAAGCATGGTGGGGCAACCCTCGGGCCAAGACCTGGACGACGGCAGCTCTGCCGGCAATCCGATCCTGGCCCTGGTGGTCTATATCGTCTTGCAA
>CAZXNN010000006.1:0-35141 GCA_964641915.1 uncultured Nitrospira sp.
CTGCCGCCCCGGTCGTACGAGGCCAACAACGTGCTCTGGTGGTTGCCGAACGCGATCATGCCGCGGCTTCCCCGGGACCAGCCGCCGATGCTACGCTAGCGGGCGGGGGGGTACGAGGGTGGAGATGTGTACTCCAGTGGGCTGGAGACAGTTAAATATAGGGGCCGTCAGGTGGGTTGGGTCTCTACTCCCACCGCTCTCGGGCGCTAACGGCCGACGTCCGCATGCACCCAATCCGTCAATCCGGAAGACCGGATATCCGGCAATCCGGATTGGCTCCATCTTGCCATGGGTGTCTGAAGCGACTTGACATCAGGCCACGGCGCTTCACTTCCGGCGATCCGGATTACCGGATTACCGGATCTCCGTATTTACTTAATGCCGGACGTCCGGCGATCCGGATCGGCTGGGGCTTTGTTTCCGTTGTCAATTTGCCTCTTGACGTGGCGGGTCCAGATCGTTTACACTGGGTTGTGTTAGTGCCCGTTGTTTAGAAAGATATGGCCGTGGACAACTATCTCACCACAGAGCAGGCGGCTGCAAAGCTGAAGCTCCACACAAACACCGTCATCCGGTATATCCGGGACGGCCGTCTACAGGCTACAAAGGTCGGCAACGCGTACCGCATTCGCGAGAGCGTCGTCGCGGCCATGCTCGGAGAGCAAACCCGCCCCATGGACTCGGCGTGGGTCATTGCCGTAGCAAACCAGAAGGGCGGTGTGGCCAAGACGACCACCGCCGTCAACCTGGCCACTTGCATGGCCGGCCTGGGCAAGCGCGTCCTCTTGATCGATCTTGACCCTCAGGGCGGGTGTTCCGTATGCCTGGGCATGGACACAACCTCTCTGCAGCGCACCGTGTACGACTTCCTTGTCGGCCGGGTCTCCGACATTTCTCAGATCACCATTACGACGAAGCATGGCTTCGATCTCGTGCCGTCGAACATTGATCTGTCCGGCGCCGAGGTTGAACTCAAGAAGATGCTCGCCCAAGAAAGCGTCCTCAAGCGCCGCCTCGAGTCCGTGGTCGGCCTGTACGACATCATCCTCCTCGACACCGCACCCAGCTTCGGCATCTTGACTGTCAACGCCATGACCGCGGCTCACTCGGTGCTTGTGCCGGTGTCATGCGACCTGATGTCTCTGCGCGGATTAAAGCTGCTCTTGGAGACCGTCGTGGACGTCCGGGGAGTTACCAACCCAGGCCTCCAGATCTTGGGCGTCCTGGCCACCAAGTTTGACAGCCGAACCATTAACAGCCGAGAGGTCTACGACTTCCTGGCCGTTCTCTGCAAACGGGAAGGCATCAGGCTGTTCAACGAAGTGATCAAGCAGTCGGTGCGCGTGGCCGAGGCCCCCAACTCAGGAACCCCTATTGTCAGTTTGATGCCCGACCTGGAGGCGTCCCAAGCTTACCGGAACATCGCCCGGGAAATCACCCATGACTAAGAGACGCATCCCGATCCGGTTTGACGAGCTCGATCCTCCCAAAGGACGCAGCTCGATCCTGCGCAGCCGCGCCGAAGTACTCGCCGAGCAGGAAGGGACCGGACTTCCGGAAAGCCGGACTGCCGGCAATCCGGACGGAGTCGCCTCGCGCGAGGGAGTTGACCGGGCGGCGTTTATGAAGGCGACTTACCGCATTTGTCCCGAGGCCGTCGAGGCGATCGACGAGATCAAGCGACAGTTGAGGGGTCGCCTGGGACGGCGTATCACGTACGAGGAGATTGCCGAAGCTTCCCTATTGGGGGCCCTTGACGATCTTACGAAGAACCGGGATTCCAGCTTTCTGGTTCGCTGGATATCCGGTGATCCGGAAATCCGGAAATCCGCAGAACCGGAGCGTCCGCCAGATTAACAAAGAGAAAAGACGGCCAGAAGGAGCCATTGCGACTCGCTACCAACCGCCTCTCCGTTACAAGTAGGGGATTGTAGCAACCTCCGATGGTGGGACCAAGTTCCTGGCCATCGGAGGTTTACTTTATGACAACTAATAACACAGAAGGCCTCCCGGAGCCGTTTCTCGGCTTCGAGGGACCCAACTATACCCAGGTACCCGATGCTCTCTTCGATGAGCTGCTCGCGTACCTGTCAGGTGCTGAGATCAAAGTGCTCATGTACATCATCCGTCGCACGTTCGGATTCAAGCGCGACAGCGACACGATCAGCCTCTCTCAGATGCTTACAGGCATCACGACCCGAGAGGGGAAGGTACTCGATCACGGCACAGGACTCAGTAAGCCCAGTCTCCTACGTGCCCTACGAAGCCTTCAGGAGAGGCGGATCATCTTTACTGAACGCCGCCGCAGCATCGAGCGAGGCGACGAACCTACGGTCTATCGCCTCAATGTCCGCGACGAGACCCCTGGTAAAAAAATGAGCCCCCCCCTGGTAAAGAAAATTACCCAGGGGGGTGGTCAAGAAATTTCACCAGGCCCGTGGTCAAAAAATGTATCCACACAAGATACAGAGTTACAAGAAACAGTAGAACAAGAAACAGATTCTAATATTTCGAATATTCGAAAGGTTCGACCTGCAAAAGCGCGAACGGAACAGGGAGTTCAAACGCCAGCCAACCCCGCCTCTCAGTCCAAGGACGAGCGCAGCACCACGCCGGAGGCAGTAGGGGAGGTGCTTGAACGGCGCTTTACACGAGCTCCCCGCAGCCAGCCTCGGCCAGAGACGGAGACGGACGAATACCAGCGCATCCAGGCGCTCATTGCCGACCGAGCACGAGAGTTTGCAGACTCTGCACCTCTGAAATCCTCGACCACCCGAGCCTGGAACCTGTTCCAGAAGGCAGGGGTGTCGATCTCGACGTTCGAGAGCAAGATCTTCCAGGCCAAGGCCTTGACCCTGGAGGCAACCGCCCGGATCACCAGCTCCTCGTCTGACCCCCAGCACCGGGGGCGCAAGAACAAGATGGCCTACTTCTTCGCCACGCTGGAAGACCAGCTCAATCTGATCACGCCCGAGGAGCGTGCCCGTCGCAACGCCGCCTCGACCGAGGACACCTCGACGAGCCCGAGACGTGGTCGACCTCCAAAGGCAGCCGCACCCGGCGAGGATCAATCCCAAGCTGGACGCACCCCAGACAGCGAGGGGCCGTATGGCTCTTGGATCAAGAGCTGAGGCCTCCTCGATTGAGGAGGTGAAGGCCGTGGGGAAGGGGAGAGCGGTCGGATGAGGACAAATTCGTGTAGCGATGCATGGCTATACGAAGTTACCGATTTTGGAGAGTAGAGAACGATGAACGAGCCCATACAGGCGCCTCTGGCGCCGATTGAACAGAGAGAGATCGACTTCTACGACGACCGCATCGTGGCGGTCTTGGTTGACGTGCCCGGCAAGACTCAACCGGACATCTACGTGCCCGTGCGCCTCTTGTGCCAGTTCCTTGGGGTGGACTGGTCTGGCCAGCGCCAGCGCATCATGCGCGACCCCGTGTTGTCGACGGTGGCGAGGATCGTGGGTGTTACACCCTCGAACCGCGGCGGCGATCCCAACGTGCTTGCCCTGCCGGTCGAGTTCATTCACGGCTGGCTCTTTGGGATCAGCGTCGCCCGAATCAAGCCCGAGTACCAAGAGAAGCTCATCCGCTATCAGCTCGACTGCTTCCGCGTGCTCTGGCAAGCGTTTCAGGCAGAGACGCTGGCCGCGGCTCCATCTACCCGCTCAATGAGCTCGGTTGCCGAAGTGCGGGAGTTCGGTCTGGCCCTGGCCCGTCTGGCCGAAGAGCACCTGGCTCTTGATACGAGGGTGTCCACAACCGAAGACCGCCTCGACCAGGCGTCCCAGGTCGTGGGCGGGCTCCTGCGCGACGTGTCCCAGGCGAAGAAGGATGTGGCCGAGCTTGCTCGACGAGTCGCCCCGGGTAACCCAATCACCCAGCAGCAAGCCGGCGACCTGCAGGCTCGGGTGAGGGCACTGGCGATGCTTTTGACTGAGGCCAATCCGGCCAAGAACCACTTCCAGTCGATCTGGGGTGAGCTGAACCGACGGTGTGGCGTCTCCGGCTACCTCAACATCCCTGCCGCCAGGTACCCCGAGGTCGTCAAGCTCCTGGATGAGTGGCAGACGCGGGCTTCTCTTGCCGCACCAGACGGGCATACTCCGGGGGAGTAGCGAGCACCTGCCACCGACCTCCCCGTTCCTGGTTCCATATACTCCTTGCAAATCACATTGCCGTGTGCGATAATGGTTCTCATGAAACCGTTATGGAGTGGCACCATGAACCCCGAGACCGACATGCGCACGCACGTCATCATGTCCAAGGCGATGGTCGAGAAGATCGATCGCCTTGTCGGTGCCCGTCGCCGGAGTCGATTCATCAATGACGCCGTGGCGCGTGAACTGGCGCACCGGGAACTCGTCGAGGCTGCCGAGGCGGCGATCGGCAGTGGCATTGGGCAGGATCGACCATGGGGGAACACCGCCGAGTCGATCGCCCAGTGGGTGCACGATGATCGTCAAGCCTCGCTGGAGCGAGACGACGAGTTAGATGCGCTTCGGGAGCGCGTTGCTTCCAACCGCTCATGAGCCGCTACGTGCTGGACTCGACCATCCTCATCGAGTGTGAGGGTGGCGTGCAGCCCACGTCCGCTCGGGTGACGGCGCTTCTGGCTGCCGACCATGAACTGCATATCAGCGCCGTCCAGGTGGCCGAGTTCTATTCGGGCGCACCGCTTGGCTCAAACCCTCGGATGGATACGTTTATCTCCAAGCTCACCTACGTTGACCTGACGCCAGAAATGGCGACTACCGCCGGCCGCTTCCGCTTTGAGGCGAAAGCCCTGGGCCGTCGCCTGGCGACGCCAGACGCCCTGATCGCCGCCCTCGGTCACCACCTGGTAGCGACCGTCCTGACCAATAACGTCGCCGATTTCACCGTGACGGGCGTCGCCGTCGAGCAGCTCGGCGGGGCAGGAGAGACCACGAGTTGACATAACCCACGCCCTCTTGATACAATCGAACCTGCCCGAGCGTGTCCTCTTTAATAGGGCGCTCGCGCACCACCCATGCCGACAACCGAATACCCACGACCCGACCGCGCTCCGGAGCCCGACGATCTCCGTCGCCCGCTCTTTTCGTTGGGCCGCGTTCTCTCAACGCCCAGTGCTCTTACCGCGTGCGAGGAAGCCAACGTCGATCCCCGCACCTTCCTCGATCGCCACGTGACGGGAGACTGGGGCGATCTTGGCGATGAAGACAAGGTAGCCAACGACGCAGCCGTCACCACCGGCGCCCGGATCCTCTCTGCATACACCCTCCCCACCGACGAGCGACTCTGGATCATCACCGAGGCCGATCGAGCGTCAACGACGCTCTTGACGCCGCTGGAGTACTGACTGCCGTTATCAGTTTGACCCGTCCCACATGGAGCGAGCCGCCCCCACCGATCGACGACTGCTTGCCGCCGCCCGCAGCCTGTACCACGGACGAAAGCGGGAGGCCGTGCTGCAGGGTCGCATCGCCACAGCCGAACAGGATCTCACCGCCTGGATGCTCGCCTCGGGAACGACCCAGGCCCTCCTCGGGCTCTTTGAGCTGCACCTTGCTGAAGGCGAGCTCGTGGTTGCCAAGCACGATGTGCCCGACAGCGCCCAACTCATGTTTCCTCAGTTGGCGCCCCCACCGACACCCGAACAGCTCGGATTTGGTGCCGAGGAGGATCCTCCCCTCTCGCGCATTGCCGATCACCCCGTCCCGTTGCGCCAGGTTGAGCGTCTTGCCGGTCTGTCAGAGGGTGAGCTTGCGAGCCTAGCCCGCGTCGTGCTGGCGTCGCTTGCCGCGGCTGAGGTTGCGCCGCTTCTGGCTCGGCATGAGGCCGGGATGGTGATCACGGCGCCCCGCATGGTCTATGACCTGCTGGGCCCGGAGATGAGCATGCTCTCTCAGGAGCAGCTGCGCACGTTGCCCCTCACGACCCGGCATGCCCTGCTGGGGAATCACCTGGTGTACCAGGGCACGGTCAGCCAGTCACCGGTGCGTACCGCCGAGGTCTTTCGCCCCGCCGTCCTGCAGCAGGCCCCGGCGATGATCGTGGCGCACAACCATCCCTCAGGTGACCCCACGCCATCAGCCGATGACCTCCAGCTCACCCGCCAGCTTGCTGAGGCAGGCAGCCTTCTGGGCGTTCGTCTTGTGGATCATATCGTGATCGCATCCTCCGGTTTCTACAGTTTTCGAGAATCCGGCCATATACCCCCTGCTCCCACCGACAGAAATACCCTCTCAGACAACACCACATCCCCGACAATCGATCTTTACGATGAAGATCGGGCATGATGTCCGGCGAAAGATCTCCCATTGTTTTCGGGCGTCATGTGCATGCACAGACCACATCACGCTTATTTTGTGCTATACTGGCGTCATCTGTTTCTGCTCTCCGCCCGTTCTCTCCACGGAGGTGTGGTATGACCATCCCGATGCGCACCCTGGAAACCGAAGACCTCGATCGTCTTCGCAAGGGATCGGTGTCTGCCGCCGAGTACATTCCGCTCTTGCAGGGCCTGCGCCCTGGCCAGGGTGGGCTCTTTGACGTGGAAGAGGTGGGCATCAAGCGTCCAGCCCTCAAGAACCGGCTCACAGCCGCGGCCACACAGGCCGGGGTCGTGATCCGATTCATGCGCTCCTCTGCAACCCAAGTGATCTTCGAGGTGCTGCCCCCTGGCACCATCCTCCCCAAGCGTAAGGGCGGGCCGGGGAGGCCCCGGAAGAATCCAGAGTAGCACCTCGCCCGATAGAGAACGTTTGTGCTACAATCCGTTCGTTCGTCAACGCCATCACGCGGACGGAGGACTGCATGCGGAGGCGTCAGCATATCAAGCGGTACCGCGGTGCCGGGTCAATCGAAAGCGACGGTGAAACGGTGGCCGCCGTCTGGTACGACTTCTCCGTTGAGGAGAACGAGGAGGAGATCAACGGCACGTGGCACAAGGTAGGCTTCTATCACCTGCCCGGGACGATCCAGGTACGGGGCGAGCCGGGCCCCTTCCATCGACTGATGGGGAAGACCGACCCTCACTTGGTCATCGATGATGGGACGTCGATCCCCATCCTGATTCCCAGTAACGGGATGACATTCGAATTCCTCCCAGGCGAGTGCGATCTTCATGCCCTGGGGATCCTCCCGCCGCGCGGCAACGAGAACATCCCGCAGTAAGAGACTCCGCATCCGTAGGATGCACGGCCGCCGCGCTGGCGAGCGCGCATCACTTCCGACCATCGTTCGTCAGCCATGAACTCCGACGAGATGGCGGCCGATCGCTCTCCGGTTGCGATCCCGTTCACTTTCGTTGAACACCCGCATCCCCGTGTCGTAGGGCGTGCTGTATTGGACCCTAAAGCGTGCTGTTGCCCGTGCTGTTTGAACAGCACGCCTCTGCGCGACCGAGAGCTATGCTCACTCGGCCATTGCCTACACCGTCCATACCGACCCGGGAGGCTGCGCCTCATGCGCCGGCACAAGGGGGAGGGATCGTCCTCCTCACCGCCCTCCAGGGCTCTCGACGGCTCTCTTTACAGAGGCCGGCTCGCCCCTTCGGGGGATCGTCGGACGATGCGGCGTCGGGCTCGCTCGTCCATCTCACCACGCTGGCGGCGGCTGTCGCCACCGCCCCGCACCGTCCTATCGGCCGGTGCTCTTGCGCGTGGCAAGCCGGCCTTCGCGAGCCCGACTACCCCTCCCCCCGTCGGTGTCCTTCCCCAGCTGTGCCCGATCCGCGCCGCGGACAGGCACCGGCACCGGCGGCCACATGTTGCACGTTCGGCCGCTCGGTACCTCAGCTAGGGCCCCTGGCCACCGATCCCCTCGACCGCTTCGCTCCCTCGGCGGGACGCTTGGTCGCTTCGCTCCCTGCACTGGGAGGGGTAGTCGGGCTCGTTACCTCACCCGACGCCGCGGACAACGCCTCCCGCCAAAGGCGGGAGCAGGAAAAGATGACGGGCGTGCCGGATGCACGCCCGTAGGCAGCGCGCGCCGGATTCTCCCTAGACCCCCTCCGGCGGCGCTGCAGCCCGCCCCTCCTCGCCGGCTTCGCACGGTTCGTCTAGGCGGGGAAGGCAAGACCAAGGGTGAGAAAGTCCTTGACAGGAGAACGTGCGTTCTATATACTATCGGCCAGAACATCCGTTCTTGCGCGGCAACCGTCAGGTGGCCGCGTGGAGCGGCGCCCTGATTAGACGCCGCGCCACCTTGAACGCTGGAGGTGGTTTCATGTTGTTCGGACTCAAGGACGATCGAGTACCCTCGAATGCCATCAGGTTCACGCCCGAGATTGTGGCGCAGCTGGATGCTATCCGAGCGCGGTCGAGAGAGACTCGGCAGCAAGCACTCGAATCAGCTGTTGAAGCATGGCTGGCGACAGCTCGGATGGCTTCGGCTGGTGGTCACATAGAGCTGGTCGCTCCCGACGGAACGCGAGAGATCATAGGCGCTCATTAGCAACTTTTCGGCTACAATCCGCGCCCTGTCGCTCATCAACGAGCAGGGGCGCGGATTGTGGCTCACCCACTCGACCGTCGGCCTCGGCGGTCAACAGACCACCTCGAAGGGGCCCAGATCTACAAAAAGAAGGCGGCCTCTCTCTTTCGTGATGCCTACGAAAATCAGTGGTCAGCAGAGGAAGAAACACGTAAGGCAATCCTCGCCGCCGAATACGAAGATTCACTGCGGGCGAAGCGTGAGTCGGGCCGATTTTTCTGGAGCATGATATTTGCCGCGGCTGGGATCGCCCTTGCGATATTCTCTTTCGGTGGACAGAATGTACCCGTCATTATATCCGATAACACAACGACCATAGAACCGGCGGACAGTCTAATCAAATACCTATCACTTGTCACATCGGGCGACTCCAGGTCAATAGCCACGGCGTGGTCAATGCTGTCCGACAACTTCATAATTGGCAATGGCACCGCAAGGGAAGGATATACAAAATTCTGGTCCGAAAACAACATCACAGCAAACATCGCCCCGGTATTGTGCGGCAGATCCGGCAATCACGCAACGATCTACTACGAAACAACAATTAGAAATAGACAGAGCGGGAGAGTGGTGCCGGATAGTGCATACTTTTATCACATGATACAAGGCGCTCAAAACGAATGGCTGATATTTGCGAAGGTTTCCGTGCCATATCCGGATTGGCCCGGCAGCCAAGGATGTCCCTGAGCACCGGCTCTTCCGTACTTCACTCTTCAGTTTCGGCCTCGGTGACACGACGACCTGACCAGCCTCTTTCTCTTCACGGCACCTCCCCTGCTGGCTTACCAGAAAGGCTCGGCAGGGCACCCGTCCGGCAGTCAAGGCGCTGACTCCGTCACGGTTGTTCCGGAGCGCCGAGCGCGCCTTCGGCGCGGCCTTGACAGCCGGCCACCCTGCCCGGAGGTTCCTTTATCGCCAGCAGGTTGTCCCCGATCTGTCATCTCGCCCGCCCTCGGTTGGTCGCTTCTGGTCAGGCGGTGGTCAAGCGCGCGCTGGCCGGTAGATGTAGTCTGCTGCCACTGCCAAAGGAGTATGGTCGTGAGTCGCCGACACCACTTCGATGCCGACGACGTCGCCGAGATCGCATCCGGCGTCCTTGTCGCCGCGATCATCGCCCTCGTCATGTCAGTCGGAGTGCTCGTGGCCGCGCTGGGAAGTCAGATCATCGCTGTCTATGCCGTTCACGGTCAGGGTGACACGCCAGAGGCCTTGAGGCTCAAGCGCGCGCTGCAGATTCTCGTAGGATCCTGGATCGCCGTCGGGATCGTCGCCCTGACCGGCGTGCCCATCCTCATCCTGTTGACCTCAGCTGCCAGCTTCCTGGTCACCCTGGCCTTCCCGTCCTTTGTCCTCATGCTCGGCCAGCGCCTGGGTATGCCCATGCCCATCCCCACGACCCCCTCCGGCGAGCTCGACGACTACTTGGAAGGCCTGGACGAGCCGACTGTCATCCCCTTCACCCAGCCGACCGCGGCCGGATGATGAACGATGCGCGCGTCGTTGTCGGCCTGGGCGAGGCCGGCCCCGTCGCCCTACCTCCCAGCAGCTCGGGAATGCACGGCCTCATCTGGGGTACGACCGGCGCCGGCAAATCCCGCTACCTTGCCTCCCTTTTCCTCCAGCATCTTGCAGCGGGCCGCGGCGTGTGTCTGATCGACCCCCATGGCGATTTGGCATCACTTGTTCTGTCCACTTGTGTGCGCCACGGCTTCTTCCGGCGACGGGATGCGTTCTCCCGCCTCGTCTACGCCGACTTTGGCGGCGGACATGTGCCTTTCAACATCCTCTCCGGCGCCGGCGACAGCCACACGCGCGCCCTGTGCGCCCTGGAGGGCATGACCCGCACATGGCCAGAGGTGAAGGACGCCCCGCTCTTCTCAACCGTTTTTCTGTCTGCGGCGCTGGTGCTAGCAGATAACGGTCGCCCCCTCACCGACCTGGGCCGCCTGCTCTTGGATCGCCCCTTCCGCCAGCAGCTACTCGTCAACACGAGCGATCCGCTCGCCCATCAGGCCCTGACAGCTTTCGATCGCTCTCCCGCCCAGGCCGGATCGACGCTGCGTCGCTCGTTCCTCCTGTCGTTCTCGCCCATTGCCCGGGGGCTGCTGGGTCACAGCCAGAACGTCCTCCCCATCCGTCGCTTCATGGACACGGGCGTCAGCCTGATCGCCAACCTCGGCTCGATCCCCGATCCCATCACGCGCCGCCTCATCGGCTCGCTTCTCTTGACGCAGATCGAGCAGGCTGCCCTTTCGCGCGCCGACAGCCCGCCGTCCACGCGGCGGCCGTGGACGTGTTTGGTGGACGAGTGGCCCACGTTCGCGGCCTCCTCCGCCGAGAGCCTCACCTCCATCCTCTCGCAGACGCGCAAGTACGGCCTGAGCCTGCACCTGGCTGCCCAGTCCCTTGAGCAAATCGAATCAGATCGCCTGCGCGGGGCGCTGGAGAACTGTCGGCTGTCCGTGACGTTCCGGCTTGGGCATGCGTCTGCCCGGATGCGCGCAGCGCAGCTCGCCGACTTTGAGATAGAACCAGCCCGCCCCAGAGCCTCACGTTCGCGCGCGGAGAGCGTCGCGTCCTGGACGCAGACGCTCACGACGCTTACACCGCGGCGGGCGATCGTCCAGGCGGGTGAAGGGCAACCGCAAACGGTCACAACGCTGGTCGTGCGCGACAGCCCCACCGGACAGGACGTGGCGTCTGTGCAAGAGCGCTACCGAGCGCAGCTTACCCAGGCCGCTCGTCGAGAGCGCACGATCCCGACCACAGAGCCTCAGGTGCCTGATATACTGGAAGTTGAACATGCGATCGACAACACCATCATCACCGACTTTGCCGCATTCTTCGCCGAGGACGCGGCAGACGTTCTACCCGTCTGAGCGCGACCAGGCGATCATCGCCGCTGTCTACCGCTACCGCGCCCTCACCACGCCGCAGCTGTCCTTGCTGCAGTGGGGCGCGACGACCCCCAGCAGCCGCTGCCTGCTTCGCCTGCGGCTGCTGACGGAGCACGGCTACATCGAGCGGCGCGAGCAGCCGAGCGTGCTCTCCCAAGGCCGCCTGCCGCGACTGTATCTGCTGGCCGCGCGCGGCGCCGAACTTCTAGCCGATCTGTCGGCTGTACCGCCCGGCGAGATCCGGTGGCGCGCGCATCACAACAGCGTGAAGTGGGCCTTCCTCGACCACCTTCTGGCCACCAACGACATTCGCGTGCGCATCGAGCACGACGCGCGCCTCTGCGGGCTGGCACTGGCCGACTGGCAGGATGATGAGGCGCTGGGGGCGCTTTCAGGTGGGGGAGCAGAAGGGAGCGGAGAGAGGAACCGAACCCCCGTCCACCCCGACGGCTACTTCGTCCTCACTATGCCGCACGCCCCCACGGTGCACCGGGCGTTTGTCGAGGCTGACCGCGGCACAGAGTCATTGCCACGCTGGGCCGACAAGGTATCCCGTTATCTGGAGTACTTCCATTCGCCCGCCTTCCGTGAGCGCTACCGCGCGCGCAAGCCCTTCCGGGTACTGACGGTGACGACCGGGGAGGAGCGGCTGGCACATTTGAAGAAGGTCACGGAGGACGCCGACGGACGCAACTGGTTCTGGTTCACGACATACAAGGCGATCAGCCAGCCCGGAGCCGTCCTCTTTCACCCGGTGTGGAAGATGGCGGGGTCGGATGCGGCGGTCTGTTTCCCGTACCCGCCCTCAGAAGGCACAAGCCCGTCGTAGCACATCATCAAATGCCCGACCTCCGCCCTCACGCACCTCACGCCCTCGGTTGGCACGAGAGGCTCCAATGAGGTGGAGCGCACCGCCAACTGGATCTGCGCACGCCTCAGCTTCAAGCGTTTGGAAAAGCAGAGGCGGGGGAAGAGGTCAGGGTCTACCGCGCGCGCACAACCAGTATATCAAACTCCAGACGCCTGCTTTCCGGCAAAATAGACGGGCTTGCGCGGCGTGGATTCATGGCGTATCCTCCCGCGCTATCGTCGCACACGAGGGCATCCATCATGACGGTTGAGCCAAGCCCCGATCGGCCCGCTCCTTCTTCTCCCGCGCTGCCGGAGCTTGCGCCCGCCGAGACCGAGTTCCTTCGTCTCTCCGGCGTTTCGTTGCGACGCCTCTCAACTGTCCAGAGCCTTGTCCGCAATCACTTCTTCGATGCCGTGCACGAGATGCGTCAGCGCATCGCCGCGGCACCGCCCGAGCCGGTGGACATCCTCGTTACAAGCCATCGCATCGTCCTTGGCGGCACGACCTACGTTCCAGCCAACATCACCTCTGTCACCTACTACGACCATGTGAGGCGGCTGGGTTGTGCGTATGCCTCTCTGGGCTGTGGAGGTCTCATTTTCCTCTTCGCCATTTGCCCCCTCACGGTGGCTCTCCAAAACCTCCTCTCCGGCCCGATCGACCCGTTTGGGATGATGGGGCCAAGCAGTGATCCTCCCTCGTCGAGCCTGAGTCTCGGCATCGTGATAGGACTGGTACTCATCGGCATAGGCGTCGCGATCTACAAGGCCGCGACTGACCAGTTCAGCGTTACGATCTCTACGTCCGGCGGGGCGATGGACGGGTTCATCTCGCGCGATCGGCAGACAATCCAGGCGCTTCACGCGGCGATTCAACGCTCGGTAACTGTGGGGGAGTAGCATCGGAGGCATCGGCCGAAGAAGCACTTCACCGACCAAGGAGAGATCCGCATATGATCCAGAAGCTCACCGCCGCCCAGCTCGCCGCCCGCCCCGACTACGTCCTGGTGCTACAGGGCCTTGAGGTGGGCGAAGGCGGCATGGCCACGACCGCCGGCGAGTTCGCCGGCAAAATGACGATCAAGAACCGCCTCAACGCAGCTGCCCAGGCGGCGGGTGTGGAGATCAAGTTCCATCGCTCGGATGAGAACACGGTTGTCTTCTCGGTCGTCGGCCGAGACACCGACCCGATCGTGAAGGCTCCTTACACCGGGAAGCCACGCGGGCGGAAGCCGAAGTCCTCTAGCTAACGGATGTGCCCTGTGCAGTACGAAACATGGAGAACGACCCGTTCCCCTGTCCTCCTGCCCCGGCCCATCTGCCCCCACTTCAGGCACGCGCCGCAAGTCAACACCGAAGACCGCCGGGAAAGGAACGACAATGATCAGGATGCTGATGGTTCTGGGCGTCCTTCTAACCACCATTGGGCTCAATAGTTCTGTAGCTCGTAGTGCCCCTCTCCTTCAGGATCACCTCAAAGCAACGACATCGGAGCCTAGACCCCATTCAATAAGAAGCGAGCAACAAGACTCACAATTCAAGCTGATATTCAGTTCCTGGGAGTACAAACTCGATTCCTCCTCCAGCTTGCCACACAGAGTTTATACCCGAGCAGTAATCGAGAATACTTCAGGTAAGTACATCAAGAATATTGCTGTTCGCTTCACGGCCCGGTATAGCAATGGAAGCGAGATTGATCATTCCACCGAAACCCCGCTCCGCGACGTACTTGCGCCTGGTGCCCGAACTTTCGTCGGTTCGGCAATATACGACGACAGTCTCGTGCTCACCGCAAGCGTTGATATTCTTGCGTTTGGAGACGCAGCAACCAGCGCGGATGATAGATTCTTGCCCGACCCGACGCCGGATTACTTGATCGAAGAGGTAAACGGAAGCAGTATTTCCGTCTATGGAGAGATCACCAATAATACCAACGCTTCCTGGAAGGCACGCTGCGAGAATTGTCCGCCCGTAACGCTGTACGCCGTTGCTCATCGCGGCGCCATCATTACAGACTACTTCACGTCGGGGCTCGGGATGAGGCCGAATGGACATCTTGCCCCAGGAAACAAAGTGGCATTTCGCGGAGGATTTGAGCGATTGCCCGATCAGCAGATCGAGTACTATTATGCCGTTGAGGGAATGGAGTCTGGTAAGTACCCGGTGAGATGGAATGTCCTTAGTCTGGATTATAAACTAGAGCGAGAATTCCTGACGAAATGGACAATAAATGCCGCGGTCAAGAACATGAGTGAGGTTGCCGCAAAGCCCGATGTGTGGTTCGTCGCCCGTAATGCCAAAGGGCAGTGGGTTGGTTGGACTTCCTGCTTCTCTTTTGAGGAGGTGCCTCCTCAAGGTGTTCTCCAGTGCACGGATGAATCTCTATACAGCAGCAATATTCACTCCGGAACGGCGGATGATATCAAGTCCATCGAAGCCCTGGCAGGAAGCTGGGCGATGTCGTCGATCGGGCCGCCGACGCCGACTCCCACCATCACTCCAATTCCAACTAATACACCACGCCCCACGAATACGCGACCTCCGACGGTCACGCCCTCGCCAAGACCTACCCCCACGCCAATACCTGCGGGGTGGGCTCAAATCTATCTTCCTGTGGCTCGCCGATAACGAAGAGAGGCAAACCTTCGACGCGTTAGGTCTTGAGCGTCGATCCAGAGGGCTTGTTTTCGGCCGCCGCCTTAATCGCCCCGTCCGGCTGTGCTGCATCGGCGTGACTTGGAGTTTCGGGCGGCAGAAGTTATGGAGTGGGTCTGCGGCGGGGACGCCGACCGGACCTCGTTTCGAGGACTCGAGTGTTCGACGGGTCGCCAGCCGAGTCAAGCGACAGCCTCCATGGTGGCGAGTCGCGCTTGGCGTCGAAGATGGCGGGCGACGGCGAGCCTTCGGCGGCGGTCGGCGTGGATGGCCAGGGCGCGGCCTTCGAGCAGGGGTTCCGGTAGTATTGGAACCAACAGGTGCGCTAAGGCCGATTTTGGAGAGGTAGGAGGCTCAGCGCAAGCCCGTCGATCGCCCGCTGCGCAGCGGGCCTGTCCGGTGAGGCTCAGTCAGCAAAGTGCCGAGCGAGAGCGCTTGTCCAAGGTTTCTGCTCCAATACTACCGGAACCCCTTTTTCGGGGAGCCCGGTGAAGACACGTACGACGACGCGGACTGACTTCGTCCCGACGGAGCGCGATCGGGAGATCGTCGCGGCCGTCTCGATGCACCGGGCACTGACGTCTGACCAGCTGTCTCTGCTCTTTTGGTGTGATCTGAAGGCCAACAGCCGCTGCCTGTCACAGACCGGCCTACAAACCACACCCGGACCGCCTGAACGGACCACACCCAGACCGGGTCAACGGACCACAGCACGGGTCAGGCTGCCTTGGCGGAGGTGCGGAAGGACTGGCCGTCGAGGACCAGGACGTGGCTGTAGTGGAGGACACGGTCCATGGCGGCGGAGGCAAGGAGCGGGTCGCCGAATAGGGGGTACCACTCGGTGACGTCGCGGTTGCTGGTGAGGATGGTGGACGCCTTCTCGTAGCGCGCGCGGATGATCTGGTAGAGGTCCATGGGCTCGTCGTGGCCGAGCGGGCGGAGGCCGAGATCGTCGATGATGAGCAGGCGGGGCGTGGTGTAGCGGGTGAGCTTGCGGTCGAAGGTGCCGTCGGCCCGGGCGGCGCGCAGCGCGGCGAACATCTGGTGCGCGGGGATGTAGAGGACGGAATGTCCGGCAAGGCAGGCGCGGTGGCCAATGGCCTGAGCGAGGTGGCTCTTACCCACGCCGGCCGGACCGACCAGGAGAACGTTGGCGTGGTTGTCGAGGAATCGGCAGGTGGCCACGTCGAGAATCTTGGCCTTGGGGAGCGTGGGGTTGAAGCTGAAGTCGAAGTCATCCAAGGACTTCAAGCTGTCGAAGGCGGCGCGGCCGAGGCGGAGCTGGAGCTGCTTGCCTTCGCGCCGCTCCACCTCGTCGACAAACAGCCGGTAGAGGAACTCGATGTGGCTGACGTCACCGTCAGTGGCTTGGCGGAGCCGGAGATCCAGGCTCTGCAGAACGCCGGAGAGCCGGAGCTTTTTCAGCACGGGGACAAGGTCGTCAGCGGGGTTCAAGCACGTTCTCCTTGGTGGTTGCCACGAACGCGGCGGCAGGCCGTGCAAACCGTGGCGCTGTCTGAAGGTCGGCGCCCGTTGGTGTACTTCCTGGGGAAGCGGGGCCTGGCGCTCGCGGCCGACGTGCGGGGCGTGTCGGAGAGTGCGATCGACTGGAAGAAGGAGCACAACGACGTCCGGTGGCCGTTCCTTGAGCATCTGCTTGCCACCAATGAGATCCGAGTGCGCTTGGAGGTGGCCGCCCCGGCCGCGGGCTTCACGGTGCTGGAGTGGCGCGACGACAAGACGCTTGCCTCCCAGTCGATCCGCGACCAGTTCACCGTTGTCCGGCCGGGGGGAACCTTTGAGGCCGCGATCGGGCCCGATGGCTATGTGTCGCTCTTGGATCCAAACGGGACGACACGGCACCGGGCATTCATCGAGGCCGATCGCGGCACGGTGCCGCTGGGGCGGTGGCAGGAGAAGGTGGAGCGGTACGTGTGGTACTTCCGCTCGCCGGCGTTTGCAGAGCGGTACGGAGCCTCCAAGCCCTTCCGGGTGTTGACCGTGACGACGAGCGCCGAGCGGTTGGCGAACATGAAGGGGGTGGCAGAAGAGGCGGGGGGTCAGACGTGGTTCTGGTTTTCGACCTATGAGGCGCTGGCTGACCCAGCGGACATGTTGCATCGGCCGAGCTGGCTGATGGCGGGTTATGCGGAGCGCGTTGCTTTTCCATATCCACGGGGATATCCATGAGGGCAATGAGCAATGCGAGTGGAAGCGCGATTCGTTCTCAAAGGGGTGATGAGATGTCAAGACACAGTCTGGCCGCGATGAGCGTCATCATGGCGCCCACGCTATTGGCAGTGATGCTGTTTTGTTCTGCCTTGATAATCAGCAGGCTGCTTGGGCGCCCTCTGGCAGACGAGTCCCGGCGCCTGATATTAACGAGCATAGCCCTGGTTTTCATCACCGCATTTCTTCAGGTCGCCTGGATTAGAGGTCCCGGCCTAATGCTCGCGAGCACAGTAGAACATTGCGGGATTGGCCGCGGAATCCCCTTGGCGTTTCGACGTATGGCGGGCGACGCCTTTTATCCACCTGGACTTGATCCATGTCGGTAGGTTAAAAGGCGGCACAAGAGAGAGATCGCCACTTAAGGCGTGGGGGTCGCTAACCCGTACATGCAGTTGAGCGCATCCAAGTCGTCCTGCGTAAGGGAGGTGAGGCTGCTCTGGCCATCACAGTTTATCGAACCCGATAGGCAGGTGATTCCACCCACGCCGTCGGCGTGCTCGATCGAGAGGATTGCGTGGCTAAGCTCATGCATTAACACAGACTTCAATCTGTTTGCGGGCCACGGCTCGTGCTCAATAGCCCATTCCCCGTCCTCCCAATCGTCTCCTGTTCTGGGATGGAACCATTCCTCACCGATACGGATCGTTGCTCCCGTAATTTGTGTGGCCAGGCATCCAGGGGCGAGTTGCACTAATTGCTGATCCGATCGATCGATAACGGTCTGGCCATTTATCGCACTGTGACGAGTGAACCAATTCTCAACTGGCCCGGCAACCCAATCGTACGACTCTCTTTCATCATTCATGATGACGTCGATCAAGATGTTTGATCCATCAAGCTCGAACAGCTGGACGCCGGGCACGGCGGAATTGTACTCGTCAACTGCATCAGAGAGGGCGGTGGAAAACATAGATGGAAGTTGATCAAATTCACTCGAATTAATCCCTAAGGGGCTTCCCCTGACCGCCCCCTGATATCCACCGTCGCCGTCCTGTGCCGAGCCCCCACAACCGGGAAGACCAGCGCACCCCTTGTTATAGGTCGCACAGGGCGAAACATTCATACAAACCTTCCATGTGCTGCCATCGGTTTGATATAGCTTTACGGTGACTCCGTCGCTGTCGAGTGGATAGTCATGACCCCATGTCACCTGGGATTCGCTACCATATTTTGCGCTCAGGCTGAGCGGAGTAACGTAGTATTTATTGTTGGAAATCTCCGAATCCGCCTTATTTGGGGCAACCTTGTCGTGAGTAATGAATCCATGGCCCAGGGCGCGAACTACCGGCCCCGTTATCGGGCTATAAGTCGATGTCGTCAAGATAGGTCCCGACGTGCCTTCATCATTAAAGAACTCTCCATCTGCCCAATTGCATTCCCACTGCCAATCGGATTGCATTGTGGGGGGAGGCGGAGTCTGTCCGGTGCAGCGAATCGGGTCGATGCGGCAGGCGCTGTGCTTGGTGAGGCGCATCAACACAGAAAAGAACTCGGGGCGCTGTTGATTCGTAACCGCGGCAGTTCTCTGATACTTGGATACCAGAAATTTGTATCCCGTCGGGCCTTCTGCATAACAGTAGGATTTGAATTTTTGAAGTGTGGTCGAGCTCCCAATGGTGGGCGTGTATGAGAGCGAAGGGGTCATGGAGCCCGCTGCGTTATAGTAATATTCATTTCCATATTGAACCGCCTGGACTAACCGTACCGCATGAACGCCACTATAGAGTGCGTAGTTCGCAAGTGGATATGGAAATTGTGGACTTGCTTTCCCCATGAACCACTTGCCATTGACAAGGCGGGCTGTCATCCTGCTGCCCGTAGGCTTGCAGGGGCTCTGCTGACCCTGACCTTGCCCCTGCTGCTGCCCCTGTGGGCAACCATTCAGTGACCACTTAACACCATCTCCATAGCCCGTAAGAGGGCCGGTTGGTTCCTGCGCCATTGCACTCAAATGTGATAGTCCAAGGAGTACTACGGCTAGGCTTAAGCTGACGCTATCCTTGGGCAATCTCCTCGCGATTCGCTTTGCACCACTTCTCGGGCAATATTGTGTTGCAGTCATGACTCTGCCTCCGTAGTGAGCGCGGCGAGAAGCCGACGCAGTCTTTTCGTACCAAACAAGGGAAGTGGGGGAGTGTTTTTGTCATCCAGCTAGTGCCGATTGGCAGGAGGTACTGTCGGTGCTTGTGTCGACAATGGTGCCGGCGAAGCCGTCACTATGGAAATGGACTTGTTGCTTAGCGACTCAATATCCTCAAGGGTGCGCTGATCCGCTGTGTTAATCGATTCATCAAACAATGTCCCGGACCCTACAAGTTCCCCGGAATTCGCATCCAGGCCGTAGTATATCCCAGCAATGAGCGCGTCATCGCCCCCAAGTCGAGGAGTTGGAACGACGTTCACCCCATTGGGTGTCAATGTGGGAATCATTGAGGCAATACTTGTCGCACCAACCGAGTGGGCGCTCTTGGCGTCCACCCCTAAACGGCCAAGGAGGGTGTCTGCAGCTTCGCGCAAGGTCAGATTTGCGCCAAGCAAGCCAACGAGCCATAGTGGAGAATGATCTGACTGATCATATTGTGCGGCATTGATTGTTCGGACATCCGAGAATGTGTAATAGTCCGCATAGTCTATCAGTCTGGCGGCATAGGCGATTATGTTTCGTCGGGGGAATAGTGCAGTTGCGCGTTCTATCGCCTCAAGATCCGTTTCGATAATACCCGCAGTTGCAAGGGCATCCGTAATCGTCATTGTTGCAGTCGCTGACCGGGTTTGTATTTCGGCAAGCTCATCCGCGGGGCCGTTTTCGTGATTGCTAATCAATGCAATAAAGAAGGCCATTACGAGAGCGGCAGAAAGAAAGGCAACCAACATCTGACGATGACGGTTCATGGCAGACCTCCACGAGGGTTGGTACATTGGACACGGAGACGACCCTTGCAGCAGCGGCCCGCAATGCCGGCGACATCCGGCCTCTCTGCCGGCACTGTCGTCGGGTGAACCGTCGGGTCCTCCTGAGCGGACATAAGTTACCAACGAGTAGTAGGAAACGCAAGGAGGGGGTGCCGTCTGGTGCCCGCCGGATTGCCGTCAAGTTAGCCGCCACGGCGGCGCGCTAGAGTCAGTAGTTCCCGAATCTGCCGGCTCCAGTCTGTAACCGAGGCGCACAAGGGACGCGGAGCGGCTGCGCTCAGAGTGGCTTGAACAAGGACGGCCCGACCGGGCACGATAGCCTCCTTCAACCTGCGAAGTCAGAGGAGGAGCAGCATGCCGGCCGAACCGTCGGGACATGGTACTTACGAGTGCAAGGAGGTGCGAAGCTGGATCGAGGGCAAGGTCGAGGTGACCTGCTCCCCGGAATCTGGTCCAAGTGAAGTGAGAGTCTCCGGCTACACTGAAGCTGTAGAGGAGGCCGAACATGCGCAAGAGCCGGTTCACCGAGGAACAGATCGTCGGGATCCTGAAGCTAGCTGAGGCCGGCCAGAAGGTGGGGGACGTCTGTCGCCAGCACGGGATCAGCGGCGGGACGTACTACCGCTGGAAGGCGAAGTACGGCGGGCTGGACGCCAGCGAGTTGCGGCGGATCCGGCAGCTGGAGGACGAGAACCGCCGTCTCAAGCAGCTCGTCGCCGAGCTTTCCCTCGACATCGTGGTTCTCAAGGATGTCGCCTCAAAAAAATGGTGACGCCGGCGGCACGGCGGCGCGTCGCGGCGTACACGGTTGAGGCCCACAGCCTCTCTCAACGCCACTCCTGCCGACTGCTCGGTGTCGGTCGGTCGTCCGTGCGCTATCAGAGCGCCAAGACAGCCGACCATGCCGTAAGGGATCGGCTGCATGCCCTGGCGAACGAGCGACCGCGCTTCGGATACCGACGGCTTCACCTGCTGCTTCGCCGTGAGTTCGGCAGCCTCAACCACAAGCGCGTCTACCGACTCTACAAGGAAGCCGAACTGGCCGTCCGCCGACGCCGCCGCAAGCGTGTCGCGATGCCACGCCAGCCTCTCCCACTCGTCGATCGGCCCGGAAAGGTGTGGACGATGGACTTCGTGCGCGACACGCTCACCAGCGGGCGACCGTTCCGAACGCTCAACGTGCTCGACGTCTTCACGCGACAGTGCCTCGCTATCGAGGTCGACACGTCCTTGCCCGGCCAGCGGGTCACGCGCGTTCTGGACGGAGTTGCCATCGACCACGGTCTGCCTGAAACGATCCGCGTCGACAACGGTCCAGAGTTCGCCGGCAAGGTTCTCGACGCCTGGGCCTACGACCGCGGCGTCCGCCTCGACTTCATCACTCCTGGCAAGCCCATCGAGAACGCCCACGTCGAGAGCTTCAACGGCAAGTTCCGCGACGAGTGCCTCAACCAGCACTGGTTCACCGACCTCGCCGACGCCCGCGCCATCATCGCCGCCTGGCGCCACGACTACAATGCCGTCCGTCCGCATAGCGCCCTTGGCAACCTCACGCCGGAGCGCTTTGCCCAGTTGCCCGTTCCGACCGCCGGCCTCTCATTTTGACTGGACCAACTTCGGGGGGCAGGTCAGAGGCGCTGTTGGGCGGTCCGATCCAGGGCTACCGGGCGACGACCGCGATGGCGGTGGCGGTGCTGCTGCATGCCGCGACCGAGGGCAGGGGTGACGTAGCCGATGGCGACCTTCTCGGCCGCAGTGAAGTTGGCTCGACGCGCCCGGGGCATGATCGTCTCCCTTCGGGGCCGGGCGTATATATCCCGGCTCGGGGGAAACTCCAAGTCCGTCAGAGGCAAGGCACGGCCTGTTGCTTTTGACGCAGGGAGAAGCGCCGATTCCGTCGGACGTCAGTCTGTGGTCAGGTCCAACTGTAACGTCTTGGTTCCAATACTACCGGGAGGCCCTTATTGAGGCGGATCCAGCCCATCACTCATTGCGCGGGATAACTCCAAGCCCCCGCCAAAACGCCGGATTAATGCAATACCTCCGAGATCCGTCGGGCCGCTTATGGAGGTGCGCGTGAAGCCTTTTGACATTATACTTAACGTCGTAAATGAACAGCCATGAGCCGTCCCCACGCACTATGCCAAGAACGCCATACCACAGCAAGAGACCTAACAGTTGCTCTTGCTTCTCCGTGGTTGGCGCATTCTTGGAGAGAATCTCCGTGAGTGCACTCTCATCTAATTCGCTGTCACTCTCGATAAACTCATAAAGAACATCGCCGGCGGAATCGGCCACGTCTCGCAATTCGTAACCAATGTTCTCCACGAGGTCTGAAGAGAACGACTCCTCAGCTGAGGCGATATCCTCAGCCAAGATCTTAGAATGCCCTAGGTTGACCGCGTGGCCTCTACAGTACTGAATGAGATCGATCAGGGCTCGTGGCCTCCGTAGGCATCGTTCGATCAAGTACTCGGACGTATCCTCTCCATCGTAATGGCTAGTACATATCTCTCGCCAGAGTTCGTGGAACGTGGCATTGGGATTCATTGCCGTTGCCGCCAGGCGCCTTCTGATTACTTCACGTAATAGGTCGCTGTCGGACCAGTCTAGCGTGGCCTCAGACAGCTTCCCACGGTCCGGGCTAGCTTCGACGAGATGTTCATAGATATCATCACGAACGAAGATAATTCCGTTGCACTCAATTTCATTTCTTCGGAATATACTTGTTACCCGGTCCATCGCCACAAGCAGACTTCGAATTGTCAAGACATCGTCCGGAGTGAGCCCATGTGCCGGCCAACCCTTGTCGAGATTATCGAACAGAATCCATACCCCATCCTTTTGCTTGAGATATTTTACTAGGTGATCTCTCAACTCGCTAATCTTGTCCTTGTAGAGTAACCGAGTAATATCATCGGAGGTCAACATCAGCAATTCCGTCTGACCACCGAAGTCCGCTCCGTAGTCCTTTGCAATACGTTGCGTTAGTGTAAGAATGCGCTCAGCAAAGTCCCCCTCTGATGAAGATCTCTCGGCGCGGTACGTTGATGAGAGCGACTGGTACAGCTGATACAGCGTGTGATCCCGAATATGTCGCGACTTATCCTTCTCGAGAACTTTGCGACAAATCTCAAGGTAAAGTACATATTCCCAGAACGCGACTACGAGATGCTGTTTCGTTCCCTCCTCAAGGGAGTGAAAGACTCGTTCCTTGAACTTGACAAGCTGATAGCCCTCCGGCTTGAGGTCGAGCACAATGAGTCTTATATTGCTGCGTAACTTATCTCGTAGCTGAAAGAATAGAGCGGTCTTCCCTGACCCTTTGCGACCTCGGATAAGTTGAACCTCGGCACGGAGGGCTCGCTGAAATTCAGCTGTCCGAAGATAATATCGTGCAAGGGAGTGAACCTCGTTCTCCGCGGATGACGAGCCTAGTTCTAGGGTGGCGAGAGTGTTTGACAGCTCTGTGTACTGCGGCACGGATAGCAGTTGCAGTCGCGCTGTAATCCGGGGAGAGTACTCGGCGATTATCATGGCGATCTGTTTCGTGTTTCTGTAACTTGAAACAAGATCTCGGTAATCTAACGGAACAGGATCATCTCCCGATTGAAGGATTAGCAGCTCTTTATCCAGGGCCTCTGATAGGCCCGCGATAAACGCCGCTCTCATATTATGAGTTCGTGCTTCGGCATACGATGTCGGCAACAAGGGTACGATAACCCCATGCGAACGAACCACATTCTCAATGGCCTCTCTGGCCGATAATCGATTGCTTTCTTCTGGGTCAAAGCTGCGAAAATGGAGTCTGGCCTTCTTGATACGTGCAATCAGCTCAATGTCGGCATCATCTTTTATGCGCGGGCGGAGCACGTATAATGGGGCATGATCGTCAACAGGCGTCGTGGAGAGTGGTAATGGCTCCAGGCTCCGTGCCTCTAGGATTATTGATTCCAACTCGCCCGCGTTGCTGTATAGTAGATAGCCGATGGTATCGAAAATGCCAATTGATCGAAACTCTGTCTCATCAATAGTGAGTGCTGAATTGCGTACCAGAATGGTTCTGCAACTACTTCCGATTGCATAGCCAATCTCGAACATAACATTGAAGTTGGGTACGGTTACGTCGGCGACCAGCAGCTGTGATGAGCGGATACTAGCCAAGACTTCTGAGGCAATGAAACGCCCCGCAATGTCCAACTCCTCCCACGGCGTGACGCGCAGTTCAGGATGGTGGGCAAGCCGTTGAGACGCGAGGAGAATTGTTGGGCCGACTTCGGCGGGCCGGCTAGGATAGGCGATAAATGCTGACTGAGGGTTCTGTGTCATCGCAGATCGACAGTAGTACCGTTCCGAGTAGTCGTCAAGTAGGCCTCCTACTGACCCCTGCGTTCCCCGCCCATCAGAACTGCTCTACGAAGCCGGCAGCCACCCCCTCCGGAGGGTTGGTGTACCGCTGAATGTATCGACCCGAGCGGTGCCCGAGCCGACGCTCAAGCTCGTAGGCGTCAGCGCCTGTCGAGCGGGACAGCTGAAAAGCGAACGTGTGCCGTAGGTCGTGCGGCCGCAGCGGAGACAGCCGACGACTGACGTCTCCCTCGCCGTCGTGGAGCAGACCGATCTGTTCGAGGATCCGATTAATCGCCCGGACGGCCAGCCGCCCATCCACGGAGCGAGCTGGTATCCCGAGAGCGCTGAGGAAGAGCGCCGTCGACCTATCGGTCGCGTCCCCTGGCCGTTCCCTCTCGACGTAGTCTGCAAGCGCCCCCCGAGCGTCGGCCGACAGGAAGACCGTTCGTTGGGTTCGGCCCTTCCCGCGCACCCCCGTGATCTGACTGCGGCGAGCGGCGCGGAGTGCCTCGGGCGTCTGATCGCTGAGCTGGGCAAGGTCGAGACGAATGAGTTCCTCGCGGCGAAGACCGGTCGAGAGCAGGACGAACACAATCGCCCGATCGCGCCAGGGGCGTCGTCGGCCGTGAGGGGTCGCATCCTTCCCCACCCAGCGCCGGCCCTTCTTCTCATAGAGCCGTGGCAGGCGGTCGCAGAGGTTCTTCAAGGAGCGCACCTGGGCGTCCGAGAGCGTCCGGGGCTCTAGAGGGGGCAATCCCAGTTCGCTCACGCCCTTGGCTGGATCCCCGAGCGGGAAGATGCCGGGCGCAATCGATCTCACCCAAGACGTGAATCCGGACAACGAGGAGATGTGACCGTTGACAGTGGACGGCCCGAGGCCCTGCTCGATGAGCGCGCGTTGCCAGGCAATGACGTCACGCTGCAGGACGGTGCTCACCCGGTCGTGACCGTAGGCCTCGGCGAAGAACGCTACAAACCGAGACAGGTGCAGCTCGATCTTCTTGGCCACCTCGACCGACCGGGCGCCGGCGACGCGCAGGGCTAGGTACTGCTCGATCCATGCTTCAAGTCCCGCCGCGGCCGGGACGACGGCGGCCGATAAGAACTCCGCAGACCCCGAATTTCTTTCGTGTCGTAGATTTGCCGGGATAAGGGCGGTGCTGGTTGGGGTCTTACGTGCCATATCCAACCAGTATACCACACGGAAGGGACATTCTGTGTCGTGTTGTGGCCGCCGAATCTCGCGCACGCCATGTAAATGGCCTTCTTCTTGCCACAGTATCAGGCTCGACCCTACACTTGCTTGATCCGAAGCCCGCCAGAAGGTCTCGATCCACCCCCATTCACTTGGCCTCGTCGACCCCGACGACAGATGCTCGAATATCGCCCGCGCAACTGCCGCTTCGCTGAGCGAAGCATCACTAAACGCCTCGCCCAGTCCGCCGAAACGGGGACCGATTGATGCTCCCTCAGATACTTAGTTATCCATGACGGATTACTAATGGATAGCGAAATGGTCGGCACAAATGGAATATTGTTAATGCAGCCTGCGATACGGTGTGCGGGCCAACACATGACCAGGACACTTCGATTGATTATGATATTTTCGATTTCCGATTTCGATGCTTGTCGACCAGGAGAAAAACCGAGCCCAGACTCGAATTCCCTCGCCGCCACCGGGGCGCCCTGATCGACTATATACATTCCTTTCCGCCGAACCTCCTTCCTCGCCTTCACCTCCAAACTCCTCTTTGTCGCGTCGCTCAATGAATCAAACGCGTGAACCGACCCAATTAAGTTGCCTTGCACGGCCAAGCGCGCGCTCACCGCATATAGCAGATAGCTATATACATCTGCAAACAATGGGCTCCGCGAGTACCAGCAAATCTCCCACAAGTCAGCGTAAAACAAAGACGCGATCGCATCCTTATAGCTCTGTCCGCCGACTGGAGTACACATCGCGACAGACGGCGGCGGCGCGCGGAGCGAGCAAGGACGGCAGGATGGGCGTTGGCGAGGTGGTGTACAACCGCGTCCTGCGGCGATTGGCACCGAAGGCGGGCGGGGCCGACAAGCGCTCTCTTCGGTCCCTGGCGCGGCTCGTGGCAGGCATGATGTTGGAGCAAGACGTGCGTTTGGAGCGCATCGCGCTGGCGATGTCCGGGTCGCCGACGCTCGCTGGCCGTGTGCGGCGGCTGCGCCGCTGCCTCGACGGCGCGATCGATGTCCAAGCGATCTACCAGCGGCTGATCGCCGACGACGCTCGGTGTTGGCACGTCGGCCGGGTGTTCGTGGTTCTGGACACGACGTCGGTGGGTGGCCGGCCGTACTTCGTGCGGTTGGCGCTCTGTCACGCCTCGCGAGCGCTACCGTTGGCGTGGCGCGCCTATGAGGGTCGCTCCGCAACGATCGGCTTCGGCGACTACCGACCGCTCCTGGATGCGGCAGATCGCCTCCTGCCGCGCCGTTTGGAGCGCGTCCTGGTTGCCGATCGCGGGTTCCAGCACATCCGGCTGGCGCGCTGGGCGCTGGAGCACGGCTGGCGGCTTCGGCTGCGGGTGAAGGGGAGCCTGGGCATCACGTTCCCGGACGGGACGGGCGGCCGAATCAGCGAGCGGCGACGGCGCCTCGGGGCCGTGCGATGCATCGACTCGGTGTTCATTGGAGCCCAGCGCATCGGGCCGTGTGGCCTGATGCTGACGTGGCCGCGTTACGGGAAGGACCGGGTGCTCCACGTGCTCAGCGACGACCCGCCGACGGAGCGGACGTTGTGGGAGTTCGAGCGTCGGGAGGCGGTGGAGGCGGCGTTCCGCGACGACAAGAGCGCGGGCTTCCAGCTGGAGCGAAGCCGCATCCGGGATCCGCACCGACTGGAGCAACTGCTCGGCGGGATGGCGCTGGCCCAGCTGTTCCTCAAGTCGATCGGGACGCGTGTCCTACTCGACGATCGGCGCGGCGAGGTGGACGCGCACTACGACGAGCCCGGCGCGAGCCTGCTGCAGCTGGGCGTGCGTCAGACGCGGATGGACCTTCTGCGAGGGCGGGCGCCGAAGATCGAGGTGGCCCTGCTGATCGACTCCGACGTTCGCGGGAGGCGCGGTGAGCAAGCCATGCTGAAGCGCTTCCACGCGCGCAAGGGCCTGCCGTACGGGGAGCGGTGGCTGCCGCCCCGGTCGTACGAGGCCAACAACGTGCTCTGGTGGTTGCCGAACGCGAACATGCCGCGGCTTCCCAGGGACCAGCCGCCGATGCTACGCTAGCGGGCGGCTGGGGTACGAGGGTGGAGATGTGTACTCCAGTGGGGCGCGAGGACAGAAGCTGCGATTGCTAGGAGCCTCATGTCGAGCCGGACGCTGATGCTGCTGCCCACTCGAATTCAAACCCTTCCTGTCAACACGAAGCCGCCCTTCTATGATAGCACATCCGTTCACGGCCCTTGAATCCCTTCTCCAAGTCTGTTACACTGTTCAAGTGCGTCTAATTAGGCATAAGACGCGGCAGGGAGGCGGATCGAGGCTGTTTGCCGTCCACTAAGTGCATCTAACGGAGTCGTTAGACGCAGGTCTCTTGAAGTTCCAGGAGAAGGGTCAAAATCGCCCCGCGATGACCCGTTGAACCAGCACCAACCATGACGACCAACGACCACGATCAACAGTTCAGTGCCCAGACGATGGAGGAGGCCATCCGGCTCTTCGTGATCGTGGGCATGCCGGCACGGGGACTCTCAGCGCGCACGAGAGTCGAGTACGGCAACGATTTGGCTGAGTTTGCCCAGTTCCTTACGAATCGTGGGCTCTCACAGCTTGGCGAGGTCTCACTCCGACACCTTGAGGCGTACCTAGCCCATTTGGATGGCCGCGGGCTCAAGGCGAGCTCGACGAATCGGAAGGCTCAGACCCTCAAGAGCTTCTTCCGCTTCCTTGACGACCAGGATGTTCTGGCTGTGAACATCGCCGCCCGGCTCGTGCCGCCCCGGATCCCGAAGAGGGAGCCCCGGTTCTTGAGCGAGGTCGAGTATAAGGAGCTCCTGCGCACCTGCTCTCACAGTCCGCGGGACGCGGCGCTCGTCGAGCTTCTCCTGCAGACCGGCATGCGGCTGTCTGAGGTTGCCGGCCTCACGTGGTCCGACGTGGAACTGCCAGCGAAGGTGACGCCTGATCCCGACAACGTTGGACATGCTCGGATTACCCGTAAGGGTGGGAAGGTCGTCCTCGTGCCACTGAACTACAAGGCGTGCAGGGTGCTGAAGACCTGGAAGGCCGCACGGCATAAGCGGGCAGAGGAGTGCGATGCCGTGTTCGTCTCAAAGTACGGCTTGAGGCTCTCCAATCGCGCGATCCAGGACACTGTCGCCAAGCACTTGGCCGCCGCGAACATCGCCGGCGCCTCCGTCCACAGCCTCCGGCACACGATGGCTACTCACCATATCGCTCGCGGCACCGACCTCAAGACGATTCAGGAGACGCTGGGGCATGCCGATCTGGCGACGACGGCCCTCTACGTGTCCCTGGCCAAGCAGGCGCAGAAGCGGGCGCTGCAGGAGCATGCACTATAATTGTCACGGTTCCGCAGGAACTTGCGAAGACGGTCAGCCGCCACTTCATTGGCACTCCGTTCCGACCATGTTCTTTGACCATAGAGGTGTCTTTACATGATCACCGCCAGAGCAATTCCGGATGGCGAATCTCATCTGAAGCATTCCATTGCCGCGACTACGCCTTCGCGGAACGACTCGAATCTAATTAAAGGCGGTGAGAACCCTTGATCGCGCGCACCATTCGCTTCAGCACGGCCGGCCCTGCCATATCCATGGCAATCGTGGCTCTGTCACTTTTCGGGCTCATTGGACGAGTGACAACTGAATTGCTTGCCATAGCTCTCTTCGTGGCGGCACTAAGGCAATCGAAAAGAGTAGGCGTAAGTGTAACTCAGGAGAATTTGCCCGTCTTCGCCCCATTAGTGATATTCGTCCTCTACATCATTCTTAGCGAGATATTCCCTCCGTACTCGCCAGCCGCCTTCTATCTTGCCATCGTGCTCATGTTTTACGCGTCTGACTTACCACATCTCGCCCAGGCACAGGGTAAGAGCACCTGGGCCATGCTGCTCCTACTGCTGGTATCTGACATCGCCATTCTTGCATCATTTGCCCGACTCCAGATTGATAATCTAACAATGATATCCCTGTTCTCGTCTAATCGTCTTGCTCTGAGGATACACTGTTTTGTGTTGCCTGGCATTGTCCAGACGCCCGATACGGTGGTATCCAAGAGTTAAGCTACACACTCTGCCGCGGTGAATTGTCCGACCTCATATTGAGAGGAGCATCCCATGTTAGCTGTGGCCGACTCAACGGGTAGTGTCATGGGAAGAGTAGTGCAACGCGCCGGGATGGGATTGCTCCTAGTTGGAGCATTCTCATTGCCCTACACCGCAAAGCCATTGGACACTTTGCCAAAACCTCCCTCACGCCATGGTTTCACAATTTGCTCTGAGGTACTCGCCGCGCCGTCCACGACTATGCGGGCAGATCTGCGCGAAATAATGTGGCAGCCAAATCTGGTGTATGGCTGGAAAATGGTCGCCAATCCCAATTTAGCAAATGGGCCGCATAATCCCAGACGTAGATCTCTGGGTCTTCGCAACTCAGGATCGCCATACAATCGCCTCTACAATGGATTTGTGTTTCGCGCTGGCTGTTCGACGAATGTCCCCGTATGGCCAAATGGCCCGACCATTTTGGCCATGTGCGATCGATTTGCCGGGGGAATTCTCTGCTGCGACACATATCGTGACGGAGCATTCTTGAGGCTAGCCGGCTGCTGCACAAGTTCACCCTGCAACCTCCGACTGTCTTGGTAATCGTTCTCCCGGTCGCCGGTCTCTCGTTTTGACTGGACAAACTTCAGGGGGGCGCGGTACAGGGACTCTAACCCCTCTCCAGACAGTGATGATCAAGGCGTAGGCGTGCAGAAGACCCCAATCACCGGAGGGGGTTCTCGTGTGCCACAGTCGTTACAACATCGCTGATAGTTTTTCTTGTTCACGCCGATACATATGCCCTCGGCAATCACCGCTGCAAACACACACGCAGCAGCATCTCCCGGGCCTTTTACTCCACCGATGAAGCACAGTGACAGGGCCATGGCGATTCCGATGCCACAAACAGTTTCGTGATATCGACACATCTCGATGGCGCACTCCATTGGACAGGGATCAAATGACGGGAATCTGCCCGGGTCCTCAACCAGCTTCACGTCATAACAGTCAGGGTTTTCATGATCCACCAAGCCTAATGCTTGTTCAAGATCCTCCGTACGTTCACGGATAATAAGAGAGTCAATGACGATTTCTTCGCCATGAGGAATCAATACTTCTATGTGTTGCTTAAGTGCCACGACCGGCACATTGCTTTCCTCGGTGCCGGACAACAAGCCTGCAACCATATAGTGTTCTAGTGCAGTAACGCGAGGAGGAGGGGGACCGGGTCGAATCGGCGGCCAGGGAAGTCCTGCCGTGGGAGTTATTTGAGACAAGATCGGCGGATCTGGAAGGCAGTCGAAAGCAATCTCGAACATCTCGAGGATCCCATGAATCTCGAGCGTCCCTTCAACCGTGTCTCCGTCGGGGCGCACGAGATCTACGTCCCAAACGTCGGGTTCGGTTTCGTCAACCAACATTATGTGGCTGTTTGCAATAAAGTCTTCGCCCCACAAGTCCTCATACACCTCGACCGAGCTATTCGGCAACTCCATCCAGTCCTCACGCGTCTTGGGTCCTTCGCGAATTTCGCGAGGCCGAACAAGACCGATTGCACCGGAAACGATCACAAGGGCCGTCACATGCAAAACGACCTGTCTGGTTGAAGTACGGCGAAGTCTGCTTGCCGGCCCACTAGACTCAGAGCTCTCCATTGAATGCCCTCCCAATAGTGTAGGTCGTTTGCGATGGAAGTGGAGGCCGGTCACGACTCGATTCGCACCTGGTGCTGCCAATCTTGCTCCATTGGCGCACGACCCGAGACTGAGTCGGCACCTATGGCGTTGCAGTCGCTGTCGGACAGGTGAGTCCTCTCTCAAGCTGACAGAAGACACATGGATCCCGTCGTGCTTTCCAATCAATTAGCTTAAAGATTGCACAATATGTGCAGCTCGGAGATGAAACTCCTTCGCAAATACTACAAGCAATATCACAACCATTTGCTGCGATGTATTCGCATGAGGATTGCGAGTGACCTGCCATAATGCAGCGACAGATGTCCGCCGCCACGCCGGGAGGGCACGGGAGGGGGGTCTCCGTAGGCCCTGGTGTCGGCGTGTTTGCAACGGTCGTGCAAATCGGAACCGGGGTTTCAGTCGGCAGGCAGCGCAGTTCACATTTCACCGAATCTGCTCGGGCATGAAGGCGCATCCGAACATAGTGGTAGAATAGGAGCTCCAGGCAGACTGCACACTTTGGACTTCCTGGACCCAAGGCACCGCAAATCCATTCACAGCCAGCGTCAGTCGGATTTGGTGTAGGAGGTATGGGGAATGATGGCGCATGTATCGCGACTACTGTAGCGTAGTAACTCATGGCACAATTATATCGGCAAGCGTTAATTGCCGTACTTGCCGGTAGTACGGGAATTACAGTAGGCACAGGATGTGACGTCCGGATAGCTATTACCGTAGGATCTGTCGTTGGAACCGCAGTCAATACTGTATAATAGCCGACTGGTGTAGAGTAGTCTCCAAGGTGATCGAACATCTGCATATATGGAAATGTTGACGTGGCTGGGGTGCTGGTGGCTGCCGGGGATGGCGCGGTGGGGCTACCTGAAAGGACAGCTCGTGCGGTGCCATTGCTGGTACTTATGCTCCAGGCTAACAATTCGCCTTTCAATTTCGCCGCTCGTGTTGTTGTTATAGTCTCGTTTTCTCCGACTCCGTAGATATCGAAGAATGCTACGTAAGGGGACGCAAGCATGCGGGCCACTATGCCATATCCGTAGAGCTCGCCAGTGGATGACGACAGCTCGGCAACAATGATGAAGGACTCGCCGTTCGCATAGCTGCTGCTTGTCAGTCCTGCGACGCTCAAGTTGGTTGATGATAAAACGTTGACATCAATTGACTCACCAATGACTTCGCCCCCGTCCGAGATCACAGTGTACGTTCCTGAGCCATCTGATGACGAGTCGGTCGACATCAACATGTCATCGCCGGGCCGGAAGGCACAGTCACAAAGGACACTTGTCGCAGAGCGGCTCACGCCGAGATCGGCCGAAATGACCGCTGCTTCTATCTTGTAGTTGCTGCACGCCATGGTGGCCATTCCAAGAAGTGCGATGGAAATGCCGTTGAGCACAGATACTTGCGGTCGTGGAGATCCTATGTGCTGTAGAGCACGTTGGAGAATCGTCTCGGCCACATCGCGTTTGAGGATGCTCATGGCTCACTTCCGTTTAGGCTGGTTGCGACATGATGGGTTAGTGAACATGGGGTCATTCTCGCTGCTGAATTAACGAGAGCGAGCACTCTATCGTCGTGCGTCTGACTGCGTTCGACTCTCCTTTGTCCTCAGTCTGTCGGTACTGGAGGTGTCCACGCCTATCACTCTGTTTTCGCCTGACTGCGTGACAGAATTTATTGTCAGCATCCGGCGGGGACGGATGCGGGAATCCATGTGATCACTCCAGGGAGCCGGCACTGTCGGGCGGCGGGTCGGGTTGGTGTTTGGAGGAGGGTGGCTCGTGCGTCAGCAGGCGTCCTGGGGAGAAAGACTTCTGCTCTAAACCAGTTCAGTGAGACTGAAGGAAGGTAGTCCTGTCTAGACAAACTTGCAAGTGGCTCTTCAAGTGAGAATCGATCGCGTTTCTACTCAGCTGGGGTTTTGGACGAGGTCGCATCGGCCGAACATCGCATGAGTCGGCTGGGGATTGGTGAAACGGCGTCGAATATAGGAGATCATGCGGTCTTGGGTTGACTACGAGCCAGTGGCCAGCGGTGGTGACGGCCTGGCGTATCGCCAAGGATCTGCCTGGCGATTTTTTGTCGTCTTCTGTCTGGTCCTGGCCCAAGGAGATCCTATCCTTCCGGCTCCGCCGCCCGGCCACGCCCTGAGTCATCCTACCTGGTTTATGTCGATCATCGGCACCTGCCGGCCCTCCTCGCCGCAGGTCGCCATCCCAACGCAATCGCCCCTGCCCGGAGGAGCTCCGAGACAGGGGCGAGAGGATCACGCGGCTTTGGACGCGGCGTCCGGGCTGAACCGGTGAGCCGGGTCGGTGTGGGCGATGATGACGATCGGGCGGCTTGCGCATCAGCAGTCGTCCTTGGGGGAAGACACCTGCTTGGCTGGGTCGATGAGTGCCTGGGAGAGCATAAGCCCGCCCCGGCTGGTGTGCAAGTCGCTTCGCCCAGCGAAGCAGCGAGCTCGTAACTGCCCCTTGGCGCCCATGATTCCACTATGGTGCCTCGGGGGGCGGTTGTTGGCTGGGCGCCCGACTGGAGTACACATCGCGACAGACGGCGGCGGCGCGCGGAGCGAGCAAGGACGGCAGGATGGGCGTTGGCGAGGTGGTGTACAACCGCGTCCTGCGGCGATTGGCAACGAAGGCGGGCGGGGCCGACAAGCGCTCTCTTCGGTCCCTGGCGTGGCTCGTGGCAGGCATGACGTTGGAGCACGATGTGCGCTTGGAGCGCATCGCGCTGGCGATGTCCGGGTCGCCGACGCTCGCTGGGCGTGTGCGGCGGCTGCGCCGCTGCCTCGACGGCGCGATCAACGTCCAAGCGATCTACCAGCGGCTGATCGCGGACGACGCTCGGTGGTGGTACGTCGGCCGGGTGTTCGTGGTTCTGGACACGACGTCGGTGGGCGGCCGGCTGTACTTCGTGCGGTTGGCGCTCTGTCACGCCTCGCGAGCGCTGCCGTTGGCGTGGCGCGCCTATGAGGGTCGCTCCGCAACGATCGGTTTCGGCGACTACCGACCGCTGCTGGAGGCGGCGGATCGCCTCCTGCCGCGCCGTTTGGAGCGCGTCCTGGTTGCCGATCGCGGGTTCCAGCACATCCGGCTGGCGCGCTGGGCGCTGGAGCACGGCTGGCGGCTTCGGCTGCGGGTGAAGGGGAGCCTGGGCATCACGTTCCCGGACGGGACGGGCGGCCGAATCAGCGAGCGGCGACGGCGCCTCGGGGCCGTGCGATGCATCGACTCGGTGTTCATTGGAGCCCAGCGCATCGGGCCGTGTGGCCTGATGCTGACGTGGCCGCGTTACGGGAAGGACCGGGTGCTCCACGTGCTCAGCGACGACCCGCCGACGGAGCGGACGTTGTGGGAGTTCGAGCGTCGGGAGGCGGTGGAGGCGGCGTTCCGCGACGACAAGAGCGCGTGCTTCCAGCTGGAGCGAAGCCGTATCCGGGATCCGCACCGACTGGAGCAACTGCTGGGCGGGATGGCGCTGGCCCAGCTCTTCCTCAAGTCGGTCGGGACGCGTGTCCTACTCGACGATCGGCGTGGCGAGGTGGACGCGCACTACGACGAGCCCGGCGCCAGCCTGCTGCAGCTGGGCGTGCGTCAGACGCGGATGGACCTTCTGCGGGGGCGGGCGCCGAAGATCGAGGTGGCCCTGCTGATCGACTCCGAAGTTCGCGGGACGCGCGGTGAGCAAGCCATGCTGAAGCGCTTCCACGCGCGCAAGGGCCTGCCGTACGGGGAGCGGTGGCTGCCGCCCCGGTCGTACGAGGCCAACAACGTGCTCTGGTGGTTGCCGAACGCGA
>CAZXNN010000007.1:0-33106 GCA_964641915.1 uncultured Nitrospira sp.
GCGACCGGCTGCTTTGCCCGCTTGCGAGCCGGCGCCAGTGAATCCGCCGTGCCGATCCAGATGTCCAATTCGCTTGTCGCGTCGGCGAATTCGTAAATGCACTGCGCGGTATCGCCGAGCGTATCGACTCTCGGCGTACCCTTGAGCTTGCCGATGGTCTGTTCGACCTCGGCGGTGGTCAGGAGGCTGCACGGGGCCGGCGGCGCGGCGAGGACAATCGAGCCCATGATCACGCTTCCTAGGCATACGGCCAGTACGGCACCCATTCGGCATCGAGTGATTAGGATCATGCGAACTCCTCTCAAAGAGTTACCGGCCGAACATCTTTGGCGCTTTCTGAATTGCCTTGGTCGGAGTCGTCACGACAAATTCCGTCGGGATGCTCCAGGGGCTTTGTGCGGGTAATGACACCTGGGCGCTCACGCGGTAGGTTCCTGGCCCGGCGATCATTGCCTGGCCACGACCTGGACCAGGGGCACCCCAGCCTTGGAAACCGGACGGAGACGATGCTTCTACCGAACCGACGGGAAAACTCGTGACGAAACTCCAGGCTCCCTGAGGGCTTCGGCTTTCGATTCTCACTAGGTACGAAGTGGCAGGCATGGCTTGCGGCACGGCAAGTTTGATGGGTACCGGATTATTCTGAAGAAACAGCGCGTTGGCCGAGGGTGCGACTATAGTCGGAGCCAGCAGCGGCATTCTCTGAGCTCCTTTCAAGATGCGTTTGTTTCTGGCCTGCTCAGCAGCCAGCGCTTTGGCTTCGGCATCGGCCTTCGCTTGGGCGATCTCCGCTTGTTGATCTGCCTGACGTTTGGCCGCAAGGTTGGCTCGGATGGCCGGCGACATCTGCGCGGTCAACGGCTTCTTGAAGTGCTCAATCGTTTCCTGGATTTCCCTGAGCCGGTCCGGGGCCCCTAATATTGCCCCCTGTGCATGAGAGATAGGGCTGATGCATGTGCTGTTGTCGATCCACGGGTCGGCATCGCACTTCAGTCGAATCTCGACCCGGCCATTGCTCTGGCCAGGACCGTTCATCGTGATACTTTCGTTGACCGTGCCATCCTGGTTTCGGTACGCGCCTTGCGCAGTCCAATTCCAGGAACCGAGGGAATCGTTACAGACACCGCTGATTTGATAGGTTGATTTGCCAGTACGATAGCTGCCCGAAATTGATTGGATCGGACAAACTCCATAAAGGGCGTCATAGAAATGTTCTCCGTGGAAGACGGTCATGGCAGACAGGTTGTCGGCCGGTACCCACCACAGCGAGAATAGCAGTAGACCAAAGTATCTGTATCTCAGCATCGATACCTCCGTTAGGTTGATGACAATAGGCTTCACTCGAATAGGCCAGCGGACTCTTGCCTGATTGCGTAAGCGCCGACGGTTTCAATCGTACAGGCGCGTCAGTCGGGTTCCGCCCGAACGCGATGCCGCTCCCACCCGCGATTGATTCCACTTGGGAGGGGCGGCATCTCCGCGACTTTTAGGGGAGGAGTCTTCTTTCGGATCAGGAGACCACACCCTCCTGCAAGGACACTCATTCCACAGCCGACGACAAAGATATCTCCCAGGCGTGTGTACAATGAGCGGTCCGTCACAATCGGAATCTCGCCGGTCAGCCATTGGATGCCGTCCGGCGACGAGAGACGTGCGAGTTTGCGGCCGAAGGGATCGATCATGAGAGATGGTCCCATATTGCTGGCTACGATGACTGCTCGATGCGTTTCGACTGCGCGGAGCCGGGCCGTCAGATTATGCTGCGCTCCGGCGGCCGTCGCTCCAAACCAGCCTTCATTGGATAACATGAGAAGCAGGTTGGCGTGGTCCTCGACGAGTGTCCTGGCATGGTCTGCAAACAACGATTCCCAGCAAATCATAATTCCGACCCGCACGTGATTCGAGAGCAGATAGCTCTGGGGCTGAGGCCCTTCTTCGACTTCGGGTTTCTGTGGAATCAGCCAGTCAGGCCAGGCGAACCATGCTTTGAGTGGCGTACGCTCGGCAAACGGGACCAGCCGGGATTTCACATGGCGCCGCGGCTCTGCCTGTCCAGGCGCAATGATCCAGGCTTCGCTTCTCAATTGGGGTTTGGCTTCGGCAGAAGGAAGCGAAGGACGATCGAACTTCGTCGTTTCCGCCACCCCCGCGATGAGCACGGACTGATGTGTATCAACGAGGCGGTGAAGTTCGCCGATTTGCTCTGGAAAGAGTTGCGGGTTGACGATCGAAGACTCCGGCAATGCGATGAAGTCCGCACCTGCTGGAAAGTCCTTCCGCAGATGCTCAATCTGCGCTCGGAGGCGAACAAGCGGGTCCGGTCGGAGAGCTTGTGGAGCGGGAAAGCGGGTATTGAGCGCAGCCACTGAAAAAGTCTGGAGGCCGGTTGGCTGACCGGCCAAACAGTTTATTCCATACCCCAGACACATCAGCACCGGGATGGTGCACGAGAAGGCCGTGCGCGATCTTCCCCTGTGCAGGATATTCCAGATCGCCAGATTTCCCAGCACGACGAGCCCCGTCACAGCTGATTCTCCGAACAAGGATGCTGTCTGCAGCAGCGGCAAATTATCGACTTGGGATTGCGCGAGCGTGATCCAGGGCAACGCCAGGAAACCGGCATGTCCCCGAAGGTATTCGAGAAGGACCCACGCACAGGCGAGAGAAATCTGTGTCCAGAGCGCCCCGTTCAACCAACGGACTGCGAGGAGGCACCAGACTGCCGGAAATAGCGCCAAATACCCGTCCATCAGCGCAATGTGATACCAGCGGATGCCTGGCACCTCGATGATCCAGGCAAAGACACCGAGATAGGCGAGAAGACCAAAGCTCCATCCGATCACTGCGGCCCGCGTCGGTGATGATCCGATGATGGCCGCCATGAGTGGAACGAGCGCAACCCATGCGGTCGCGAGTCCAAGATTCCAGGGCGGATAGGCGAGGATGAAGAGAACCCCGCCGGCTAGCGCGTAGAGAACGGCTGTGCGCCACGAGTGTGGCGTGACGGTTCTCGTCTCGCGGTCGACAATGAGATTCATAGGTAAACCGGTTTGTTTTCTCGCTCGTCTTACGGAGCGGGAGCCTCAGTCGGCTCTGTCTTAGCCGGTGTGGCATTCTCTTGTGGAACACCTCGCCGCATGATGGAGGGTCGGAGGGCGGGGGCGACGAGGGTTTTCGGCGGCAACGGTTGCGGGTTCAGGGCCGATGCTTGGCCCGGTGCCGGTGATTGGATCAACCCTGGAAGTCCCTTGGGTGGCAGGGGCTGGGGATTTAATGCCGATGTTTGACCCGGCGAGGGAGGTTGGGCCAATGGGGGAGCTGACGCCTGCGGGCTCACAGCCTGCTGACTGAGAGCGCCGGAGGTGATCAGGCTTCCGGGCATTTTTCTGACTATGTTCTTGTTTGCAGCGCGTTGATCGATGATAACGGGCGAGAGCGCTGCGGTAAATGGACCCGTGCATGTTCGAGTCAAAGCCGTTGTGGAACACGTACGCAATTCCCAGCCTTCAGTCCCTTTGACGGGAGGGGGTAACTGCACAGTCAAGCGGTAGTCGGGAGCGTTGTGTCGCGGCAGGTTGCCGAGTGTAATCCATGCGGCCCCTTCTGCGCGAAGCGGCCGGGCTTCCACGATAAAATTCAGATAGGGGCCGTTGTTGCCCTGCTGATCGGGGCCAAGCCAGGAGACTGCTGCGCGATTGGAAGACCGAATGACGGCTTGCGGGTTCACCGGGGCGCCCGGCGGTTTCGGGAGAGCGGCATTGGCCCGTGCTGTTTGAAAGATCTCCGCTGCGCCCGTGACTGCGCGTGACAATGGTACGGGGGAGTGAACGAGTCGGCCTGGGTCTGCCCCTTTCGCGGAGACTTGCTGATCCCGACATGCCGCTCCGGTCGTCCAGGGATCGGCCGGGCAGACGGCGACCGACCGGATTTCACTGCCTCCGAAGATAAACTGCTCTTTCATCTGTTGATTGAGGCCATAGGCCAGTTGCCCGGTGATGGGCGATCCGTCGCAGGTGCCCATCACATTGTATTTGATGCTGCCATCCGGCCCGAGTTGGGCCGTCACCTGAGTAAAACTGCAGCTCCGGTATGTAATGACCGGATCTTGCCCGGTGTAGGCAGAGGCTGTGCTTGCGAGCATCAGGCTGAGAATAACGCTTCCCGGTCCTCTCGTCAGTCCATGGCTGAGTGTCATGGTTTAGCCCCCCCCCTTTTCGGTTAGCATGTTCGCGCAGTAAATTCCTACAGCGCCACCCCGGTTTGAGTCAAATCGGAGGAGGCAGACACCCTGTGTGCTTGAAGGACTCTTATCTCGCTGGCTTCGTGTCCTTGCAGCCGTCCTGGAATGTGTCGAATGTTACGGTGCAAAGCTCAAAGTTGAAGTCTTTCGCGATCGGGTCTTTTCGACCGTCAATGCGGATATACCCTTGATCCTTCTTCCCGTTGTCCAACTCGATGACGGCTTCGCAGTAACGGGACTTGTTGAAGTAGTCCTTCGAAGGCGCATACTGGTTCACGCCAGCCGGTGGGGCGGCGACGCCCACTTCTTTCAGTTCCGCATGTTTAATTTTGGCGATTCCTCCGCGGACCATGAGGCTGCTTTCGTAGGCCTCTTTCACGCGGTAGAAGATCTTTTGGTCCTGACAGGTCAGCGGTTCGGCCGCAAGCAAGACAGCTTCAGTGGAAAGAAAACCGGCTATGGCTCCTAGGAGAAGGAGGGTGTGTCTCGCCCTGTGCCTGCCCGTCTTCATCGGGTTGTCTCCTTACCCGCCGATTCCTCTGTCGTTTGATTGGGCTCCGGTCCGGCCGACTCGTCCACGCCGCGCCGGCGAATCATCCCGCCGAATGAACCGGACGGTTGTGGCGGCGTGGTTTGGGGTCTGATCAAGGTCGTAGCGCCGGTTGCCCCTTGCTGCGGCGTTTGCAGGATCGAGGATTTGGGGAGCGGGGCCGGTTGAGACTGAGATTGACTTGGTTGATTCAGTCCCAGATGAAAAGGCACTGCAAGGCTCCAGGGTCCGGGAACAGCCTTACCGCTGGATCGAGCGCGGACTTCCCACCGCCCGATATTTCCACGCGTCACTTGTTGGGCCACCGCATAGCCCTGAGCTAACTTCGACGTCTCGACTGCAAAAGTATTCACATACGGCGCATTCTGCGGCGCGTCCACCCACCGGAATTCCAACTCGGCTACTGTTGTGCCGCCGATCTTCGGGGGCTGAGCTGTGACTACCAGCTGGCCTTGCGCGACTTGTTGACCGTTCGTGGGTTTGATGATCGTAAACATCTCGTGGGGCGTTGTGAATTGTGCAGCGGCGGGATTGAACTTACTTGCAACCGGAGGATTCGCGCGAAGGTATTCGGCAGTCAACCGTTGCCGGTTTTTAGCCGGGATGACATCTTTGGTCTGGGGAAACCCAGCTTTCGCCATGTCCGGAATGACCTCACGCAAGTCCGGTGGTACGAATTCACCGAATCGTCGGCATCCTGCGCTGGTGTCAGGCCTCAACCAGGGGTCATAGTTACAGCGGCCAGTCCAATACATATGGATCTTGCCCCCGGGGGCACGGTCCGGGAGGAATGGCTCGTATCCGGTAATTTCGACTGATTCAGATACATTTGGCTTGTTCGGATCTGTCTCCGACGGAGTCCATGAGCCTTCCCAACGGTACTTGAGCTGGATGCCAGGGAGATCAGGAGTACTGCATCCGCCAGCGAATGGATATCGGGCGGCTCCTTTGGGGTGCGACAAGAACCGAGGCTGGCCAGTCAAGATCGGAACCGTACAGGTTGTGGTCATCCGGTGTGTTTCCGTACCAAAAGGCTTACAAAGATCGAACACCTCTGTTAGACCTAACGTTGCGATATCCGTCAGCACACTACACCCACTCGCCTTCGCGGCAGATGGATACCCGAGAACTGCGACCGACAGGGCCACGGTCGCCACGACCGGAAGAACACGTATTGCTATGCGGCTGGCTGAACGATTCATATTGCCTCCTTGGCACGGACGTAAATTTCGTTATCCGGTTCACTGGTCGAACATTCTCGGCACGCGCTGGTGCTTGCGAGGGAAAGTTTCCTCGGTGCGGTAGCAGGAGGTCGAGAGGGGTAACCTCCGATGGGGAGTTAAGAAACGATTCTTGGTCCATTTGTTTCATCCTGCGCAATAATTCGTTCCTAGACCACCAAAGGTTTATCCCGATCTAGTTCCTTGGCGTCCGTCTCCGCCGGGGTGGTGTCGTGCTTCCCCTCGACGCTGTCGCGATGGTGAGGGTCTTGCCACGGATAATCCCCTTTCGTATGAGACTAAGTTTCTACCGGATCACTGGCTGCAGGCTTTCCCTTTTCCCTGAGACGCAGCAGCAGATCGTCGTATTTCTATTTCTGTGAGGGGGGCTCGATGATGATTCACTTCTCGGCCTCTCATCATGACTAACGACACATAAGCGCGGACTGACTGGGCGGCAGGCGAATCGATGAAAAATTGTGCTGTTGAGGAGAAGACCACCGACAGCCCCACGCGTCATTGCAGCCTGCGACTTGAAACACTTTGATACCGGAGAGTGAAGGCCCTGTGAGTGTGCATGCGCGAGGATGGTCTTGGGGCGTGCTTGCTCCGTGAGGGGCGTTCATCCTCGGGTGATTGATCAGATTTCCTGATTCGCAGGTGGCGCTGGCTTCCCGTAGGCATGGGATATAGTAGTCATTGCCCCACCATGAATTCCACTGGAGCGAAAACGAACTAGAGGAGGGACTGTACAAAACAGGCGAAGGGTCTTTTGAGATAGTCGGGATACGCAGCTCGCTATAGGCCAGATCCCAGAGGCAATTCCTGTTCGATCCGCTACAGGGTGCGACGGCGACGGCTAAGGTCTGTCCATGAAACGCCGCCAGTTCTGAGTGCTCCTGAAGATCCAGGATGTATTGAGGGAGTCCCGCCACGTACGTGGCGACCGGCCGAGGCATTTGGCATGGACCGTTGAGACAGAAACTGCCCACCTCAGGGGGGAGCTCCCGCTCATATGTCGGGCGTTCACCGGGAGGAATATCACTGCTGCCGTTGCACAGATCATGGAGCATTCCCGGGAAGTAAATCAGTTTGTATACGATGTTGACGTAGACGAGTGGAAATGTGCTGCCAGGCGTGGCCAGGCACACGCGATAGTGGGTGACTCCAGGGAGCGTCACTCCAGGCCACTCGAGTCTGAATCGAGCACGAGATTCTTCGATGGGTTGAATAGGCCTGCGGTCGAGCAGCGGAAGTGTATTCACACGAAGAGGAGGGGCCCAGGTGCAGGGCAATGACGCGTTCAGGCAGGCTCCCACAGACCAGTCAAACCCGCCTTCGATATTAAGAGGAAGTCCTGTGACTGAGACCGTGAACGATCGATTGGGGAGTGGATTCGTCTGGTACGTCCATTCCCATCCCAAGGTACTGAGCGAAGCTCCGGTGTTCACCAGATATGTTCCGTTGGCAGAGGACACAGAAGCGCCGTTCTGATGAACAGAGGGATCGCGGGAGGCCTCAGGGCAGGGATATCGATCGTGAGGTGGAGAATAGGCCCGTATCACCACGCAAAAAATGTAGTAGTGTGCTCCGTCAACCGGGCCTTGGATGCTGAGTGAAGGTCTGTTGTTGACCAGTCTCCAGCGCGGTGGATTAAGAATCGGGGCTTGCAGTTGAAGCGTCCATGCAATGGATCGAGGGCGTGCGTAGGTACAAAGCTGTTCTGATGGGCTGACAGAAAGACGTCTGTCTGGAGTACCTGTGATCGGGCTTGGTCCACAGGCGGCAACTGTCCAGGTCAGGGCCTTCCGTTCACCATATGCCAGGAGCGGCTGAAGCAGGGCTCCAGTGATCTGATAGGTGCGCGCTGTCGGAGGAAGGTCGGGGAGGACAATGGAGGCTGTTGAATTCTGGCCGGGACGGGCGCAAGGCGATCCTGCCAGGGAAATACAGACTCGGAAGGATGTCGGTGAGGACGTGCCCGCCTCAGGTTCCCATGAGACGGTTTCCCCCCACCCTGCAGCCTGATGATTGATGGAAGGAGACAGCAGTCTGGGTGGCGGAGGTGCGCCGGCAAGGCGCGTGGTCTGGCTGAGAGATTGGAGGCCTTGTTGGAGCTGTGTTTGGGTCAGAGGGACGGGCGTATTGCTGGCAGTTCCACTCAGGGGAGCGCGAGACCGGATTCCATTCAGCGTCCCGATTGCGTCAAGCGCGCGTCCGTCTGGGTGTAGTAGGACGAGGTGCAGCGTATCCTCATCGGTCAAGATCAGCGTAGCAGCCGGATCCGCCAGAAAGTTGTCATGGTGGAGGAGCTCGGCTCGTAGAAGATATGGCGAACCGTCGGTCTGTTCGAGAAGCCGTAACCCGTTCTGTGACGACGCCTCAACGACGTACTGCCCCGGCGGGATCATGACCGCTGTACCGTCTGGGGCTGTGAAATACGTCGGCCCCTCAAAGAGGATATGCGGGGGGAGAGTGCGCTCCTGGGTAATGGAGAATGCAGGGGCGGCGATGAACAACGCAGAGGCTAATGTACAGAGACGAGCAAATCGCATAGGTCAGCGACTCCAGTGGTTCGCGTTCGGTTCAGACTGCCCCTGCTAATCTCTGACGCACCATACGCTGCCCAATGAATCCGATCCTCCACCCGGGGCGGTGTTGATTGCTCCGATGCTTGAACTGTTGGTCGAAAAGCCAGCTCTGAAGACGAAGGGATAATCTTCCCCGTCAGCAGCGTGATACGGGCGTATGGCTGTGTTGATTGTACTGGTCCAATAGGAGTCTCCTTGAGGCCGAACAGGAAATGGACTGTCCTGGGTCAATGGGGTGAGTCCCATGATTTCTGAGGCGGTCGGCAGGCGCCAGCCTCTGACCGAATTGAGTGTGTTGGGTGGCAGGCCGGCCGAGTGGCAGACATCCGCTGCTTGCGCCCACATGATGCGTTGGAGGTTCGGCTGGCGTTGCCACGTGAGCCCGGTTCGTTTATCAAACACGGCCGATCCACCGAGAACGAGTTGCCAGCGTTGCACAGGGGGGAATTCATACCGAGGTTCAGTTTGAGCCTGAATGCGTGTTGCCAAGGTCTGTTGTTGCTCATGTGCTACACGGGTTGACTCGGCGAGAATGTCGACTTTCCCGACTAGCCCCTTCAGAATCGCTTCAATCGCCGCAAGCCGTTGTTCGATGCGCTCGACACCCTGGAGTGTCTTGAGCTCATTGGAAAGTTGAATTTGTGTCTGCACCGGTTGAAGCGGCATCACTCCAGGTGCGGGTTTCGTTGCCTGAGTGTTTCCCTGCGCGGAAGGCAATTGTGCCAATTGCACGGGTGTGATCGTGGAAGGGTCAGCGGCGAGGGCAAGAGAGCCGATCGCGAGCGATGCGGCGATGCCGATAAGGATGGTGTGAAGATAACGCATAGTCGACGCCTCCGGTGGACGCTGGGGGTCATAATTCGGTGTTAGAAATGGAGTCATTGTGGCAGCGCCAGATCCGCTCCTGTTCCCATCGATTTTGACAAACAGCCTGGCGCACTCTTTAATCCTTGGGGGGGCACAGTGGCCCGGCATTGAGGGTGCGTTGCCCTACCCATGCACGCACGCGACTCTCCCACTCGGAGAAGGTGATTCCTGGAATCCTCTGAATGGCCCACATGATAAGAGGGTCGTTAAGTAGATGGTCGAGGGCATCTCTCCCTTTGCCCAATGTGCCATTTCTCGCCATGTTATTACAGGCCTCAGGGATTGACAGTCGGCTGAAATCAGCGTGCTCTGGCGCTCGCCAGCCGTCTTCGAAACCAGTGGCTTTTGAGTGACAGCCGGCGCAGATGATTCTATTCGCGGCATCAGTACCCTGGGGGAAGCGGCCTTCATTGACATGTTGCTGATATTTGGCATTGGCGTTGACCATGCCGTGGCAGTTGAGACATTTGGGTTGTTGCGTCACAGGATAGAGCCAGTAGAAGCTCTTCTTGTTCGTCACCTCGATCTGAATAGGACGAGGCGCCGAGGTCGCGCATCGCTCGACTCGGTTGCATGCTTCCACAGTCCAGTGAAATCCGTAACCGCTCTCCGTATACCGCGTCCAATAGTCCAGTGGGATGGGAAGAATGCGTGAGGTGGTTGCGCCAGTGTTGCACGTCTCCACGCGGTAGATCGATCGAGCAAGGGTATATGAGTCTCGATGATCTCGATCGCGATTCTCTCTCATACAGAGCTTGTAGGTGACCGCCCCGGCAACTTGTTGCCAACTGAACTGGAACGGCTGTTGCTCGAGTTGATACTGATACTGATCGCGGTGCGTCGGGCTGAGCAAAGTTCCCGTCACAGGGGAGAGTAAGACGGGAGCTGAAGGAACCGCGAGGGCGATCTGTCGTGCGGTACGTTGGTAGATGCACCCCACGGTGCTGTTACAGGCAGCCACCGTCCAGGTCAGCGGCCCCTGCCGAAGCAACGCCAGGTCGGCTTGTGGGAGGAAAGCCGTCGGTTGAGGATTGTTCACAACGTTAACCCGTTCCACGACTGTCAGTGCGGTGGATCCTGGCTGGGTCGGGCAGGTCTGGCCAGGTTTGGTCAGACAGAAGAGGAAATAGTCCGCAGAAATGACATGAGGGAAATCCCATCGGAATGTGGGGCGAAATGTCTCCACTGTAGCATTGACTCCAGGGCTTTGAAGCGCGGGTGCGGGGAGTGTCCAAATAACCGCGCGAGGGAGGCTTCGACTGCAGGCGTCTTGCCCCGCTACTAACGTGCTTGGAGCGCAGGCGCTGACCGACCACTGCAATCGTTTCCCTTGGAATCTGATCGGCAGAGGGGCGTCAAATTGTGTTGCTGTGATCGGTGTCCCGGAGTGCGTAGCATCGCTTGTCGTCCCAAGCGCAAGACCCACACCAAGCTCATATTGCGCCGTTCCTGCAGCCGCACGATCTTCCTGCTTGCGAAAGACGACGGCATGGGTCGTGGACGAACAAGACTGGTGTTCCTCCGCGACACAGAGTTCATAGCGGGTCGGCGCAGGTTGCCCGGCGCCAGGATGCCATTGAAACGTCATAGCCGGTCCGTTCAGAACGGACGCAGCAAGCGGAAAGTCTTGGATCGGAAGGGGAGGCGACCCAAGCGGCCGGGCTTGCGCTTGCAGTTGAGTCTCGGACATCGCTTGATTGATTTGTATGTGACTGAGTGGCCCCGGCGGGCTCCCCCGTTGTCTTACCCCGGTCAGGTTTCCAACAGCATCCAATGCGCGGTTGTTTGGCAGCAGGAGCATGAGGTGCATTTCGTTGTCACCTTCAGCTACCGACAGGGCGACGGGCGATTCCAAGTTTTCTAAATGGCCACTGGATAGTGCCTGGATAACAAGAGATGGCTCGCCAATGGATGGGCTGAGCCGCAAGTGCGATTCATCTGCCGGTTCAAGTCGATAGGTACCAGCGGGTATTTCGATATCATTCCCGTCCTGATCCGTAAAATGTATCGCGTTGGGCAATTCTACCGTAGGCGGAGTAACTGATTCGCTGGTGTTTCCAATGGCAGGAAGCAGCAGAAGTAGGAAACCGACTACGCTCGCGAGCAAAGTGCTAAGCATATACTGTCCCTTTTTCTCCACTCCGTGCTTTCTTCGCCCTCGTATAGATCCCGACCGCCTCTTTGTCGCTTTGTGTATGGCGACAGGTTCAGTCTATTTTCCGATATTTCCAATGACGTCTGCCTGCGTGCTTTTTCGTTTCCCGGAGACGCAGCAAGGATTCGGCACGGCGGCTGGTACGTTTCGTTTCAAGTAGCATTGGCCGGTCGCGGAGCCGGGAGGTGGCTTCACGAATGTAAAAGCCTGGCAGGTGCCGTCGGCTGAACAGGTGGTGCGACAGGACTCAGGGCTTGCTACAGCTCGCTGGGCGTAATCGCTGCCGGGACGGTTCGTGTTGTATTCAAGATGGAACGGTTCGTTCTGCGCGGCGGCAATATTCTGAGCGAGGCTCACGGCTAGTTGGCGCTGTGACACTATCGACTGCAGATCAATCATTGCGAGTTCTGAGCTTTGCGCAGTGGCGCCGATATTGCCCATCGACCCGGCTCCGACGCGATAGTTGGAAGCCACTTGGGATTGACCTCCCGGAGGACGTTTGCCGGCGACACCATCGCCGAATTGCACCTGACCGGTTGCCTGATCGAGTTGGTAGGCGAGGTGATAGTGCCGGCGTGGCCGGACGAGGCCGCGTGATTGAATGCCGCTGAGGGAGCCGGCGGCGTCGAGCGCCGACCCGTCAGGAAACAGCAAGACCAGATTGCGCGAATCCTCATTCAAGGCGAGAAGGAGAGGAAACGGTTGTGATACCTCGATGTCATGCGTTGTGGTTTCTGCCGCAATGAGAATCGGCTGGCCACCCTTTTCTGGAACCAGCCGAATGTGCGTTTCCGTCGTCTGCTCCACGTGATAGTCATCGGCTTGAACGAGCAACGAGGCGCCATCCGGCGCGGTGAAGTGCACCGGTTGTTCCATCAGGACCGTTGTCGACGTGATCGCCGTTGAAGACGGGTTTGACGCGGCGATGTGGCCGGAATGTTCCGCCGCGCATCCAGCCGTGCCTATCGCTATCAACAAAGCTAGCACAAACTCCCTCTTCAGCATGATGCCCTCTCACTGACCGTGAGTCGTGACTTCGCCTGTGTCAGTTCAGACGATCTTATTTCACCGTCGCCCCCAGCTCATCGGGGGCATAGAAGGGGACGTTCTGCCTTGGCGCTCCGGTCCGTTTGCGGAAAATCAGCATGTCCCTGTTCTGTGGCCGCGCGTCAGCACAGTCTCCCGTCGTCTGCACTGGCTAAGAGTTTCATGCCCTGAGTCGCATGATCATGGCTTCTTTAGCCGGTCGAGATTCAACTGAACTCCAGGATTCCGCTGCATCTCGATGTCAGGCTGAATCGTCACGACGGTCTGTTTCCGGCTGCTCGGTTGAGTCAGAATCGCAGCGGAAACCCCAGGGGAAGCCTGTGTGACGGCCCCGGACATATGCGGTTTCTGAGCGCTGGTCATTCGCTGCGTTGATTGCGACGATGGGCGTGTCAGGATCCCCGGGATCGCCCGCTCCGTGATGTCTTGATTCTGATCCGGAAAATCGGAGGGTGGCGTCTCTTCTGCGACCGAAGCAGGCTGACTGTCCGGCGAGACCGGTGTTTCCTCGGCAATTGGAGCCGGTGACTCTCCTTCTTCGATTCCTCGAGAGAGCACACTTGCAGAGAGACTCGACGTGACGCCCGACTGAACACCCTGAAGTACGAGAAAGGGCGTGAGCGACGCGGTAATCGTGACTTGCCCTATTGAACCTGGCGCGGCGCGGAACGCAACGGTGGCAGTATTCGTGCCTCCTGGAATGGTGGCCGAGGGAGGTACTGGGACGCGTTGCGGGTCTGAGCTCGACAGATAAATTGTCTTTCCGCGCGGGGGCGCAGGGCCTTCGAGCGTGATCGTCGCGGTCGAGCCTTGTCCGGGACGCAGGGTGCTGGGATTGGCCTCAATCTCGACCAACTGGTTCGGAAGGATCTCGAACCGCTGTGTCGCGCGCGATTCGACCGAAGCGGGCACTGTGGGCCTGACCTTCAAGAGCAGGTCGTACTTGGCTGGAGGCAACGAATTGAACGTGATCTGCGATCCGGAATCCGAGTACCATCCGCTGGTGCAGGGTTGTGCCGCCATGCTGCAGGGGTTTTGAACGATAGTCGGCTGTTGTCCGAACAGTGCGGCGGGTCTGGTATGGGTCCAGTCTTGCAATTCCCAACTGTACTGAAGATTCGGCGTCAGCTCCGGCTTCGTGCCGGTGGCTCGCCATTGGATATTCAGCGGAGTGCCTTCGGGAACGGACGCATTCGGCTGGGTTCGGAAAGTCGTTCGGTAGCCCTGCTGGTCCTCGATCAGCTCTCCGCAGACCAGATGCACGCGATCGAGGTAGAGGCCGGCGCGGCCTTCGAGCGCGACCCCGACGAGCGACCAATCGTCTTGAGCCCGATTGGTCGCAGCCAGCGGTCGAAAACACAGGTCTTGCGAGGCGTCGACCTTGAGCGGGTCCGGATCTCCATAGATGCCGATCCGGCGGAACCCTCTGATGACATGCGGGGCGGGCGTGGTCCTGGTTTTCAGTTCAGTACAGACGATGCTCAGCGACGCGACGATGTTTGTCTGAGCAAAGTACTTGATGGTGCCTTCCAAGCCGATGAGAGCCTGGCCGACCTGACAAGTCTTCCTAAACCTCCCGCCACCGTTGCCGCCGGCCGACGAGGTCTCGTACACCCCGCCTACCCAGATGCCGGAGACCGGGTCGATCTTGACGCAGAGACCGGCGAGTCGGTCGATCACGGCGCCCGACTGGCCGGTGATCCCCACCAAGACGGCCGACTCGCCGCAATCAAGTCGGTAGGGCGCGCCGCCTGTGCCACCGATCCCGTCGAAGGGAGCTAATCGCGCGTCGGCAAACGAGCTCGCATGCACGCAGACGGCGAGCAGGATGCCAATGAATCCTCTACATGCCGTGTGTCCATTGGCGGCGTTCTTCTGAAGACTGATCTTCACGATCACCCCCATTCAATGCAGGCGCTGTCTCTAAGTCGTTACCACCGCAAAAAAGGTTCATGGCATAAGGATCTTGTGAACCTGGCATCGGGCGTTCACTGGTCATTTCCCCGTCGTCCGTAATGCATCGGTCCATGATTTGGAGGCCTTGGCATCTGCGGCCGCGGGCTTGGTGCATTTCTTCCCCCGCACGCCGTAGCTGATGGTGTCGGTCCGGATCGGGCAGGTGCCGAAGGGGGTGCCGAATGAGACGATCCCTTCGATCACTGTGAGGATGCTCTGTCCGTCGTCCTGGACTTTCAGATTGAACTCGGTTTCTTTCACCGCCGCGGTGGCAACCGGCGTTTCGACTTCAAATCGCTTGGGTCCGCCGTTGGTCTTGGCCCAGACTTCGCCTTGCTTCAAACGGAGAATCCTGACAACGGGCATATCCTTTTCCCAACGGGAGAGCAGCTTGAAGCTGGTATTTTCATTGAGTGCGACCGTGACGCCGTCGACGAATTCGATCATAGCCTGGCTGCTACTGTCGGTCTTGACGACGTCGCCTTCATAGAGCGGGACGTTACCCTTTCCCTGCAACCGCTGCTGCACGCCGTCGGTGCGCACGATCACCAGTTCACCGATGGCATTGGTGGCGTTCCCGACCGGCGCGTTTTGCGCGTGTACGGGTAGGGTAAGATTGAGGCTCAGGCTGAGGCTCAGAATTGCGGTGGTTGCTGATACGTGTCCTAGGGTCATGACCGTGACTCCTTCTTGTATATGTTCGAATCGATCGTGGTTCGATTGGTTATCGTGACACAACTACCCGAATGGGTTTCCGTCCCACCGGAACCGTCGCGATGGTCTGTCCTGTGCCGGTGTCAATGACGCGGATTTCGTTGCCCTTGTCATGGGCAACAAAGAGCCGAGTGCCTTCCTGGTTGGACCAGATGCCGTTCGGTCCCTCGCCGACTGCGATTTCATCGACGATCTTAAGTTCTTTCGGATCGCCCGCCAGACCGATGACCTTGTTCAGGCTCCCGACCGTCACGTAGGCCAATGGGCCTGTCGTCCCTTTATAGGCGAAGGCAATCTGCTGCGGCTTATCGCCCACGACGAAACTTCCGACTTTCTCATGAGTTTCCGGGTCCAACACATAAATGTCGTTTTGTCCGGTGTTGACGCCCCAGACATGCCCGTCGCGGCTGACGACCATGAAGTGAGGATTGGCGCCGACGGGAATGGATTTCACGATTTGATGCGAGGCCGTGTCCACGACCCCGACGGTTTTATCCCCCTGGCCGCTGACAAATGCAAACCGGCCATCGTGCGAGAAGGTGAGGCCGGTCGGGCCTTTGCCCACCGGGATCGTGCCCAGGATTCTGAAGGTCTTGGTGTCGATGATCGAAATGGTATTCTCGCCGATGTTGGCGACCCAGAGTTGCGAGTCGTCATTGCTGAGCGCCACGACATGGCACCGTTCGCCGGTATAAATGGAGGCGATGGTCTCGCGCTTGACCGTATCGATGACCGATACGCGGCCGGAGGCCAGGTTGGACGCATAGAGCCGGCGGCCGTCCCGGCTGACTGCCAGATCGTGGGTCGAGTGGTTTAGGGATGGAATGGTCCCGACCGGTTGAAAGTTGGTGGCGTCGATCACGCTGACGTCGTTGGTGCTTTCGTTCGCAACGTAGATCCTGGGCGGTATGGATTGCGCGGTGTCCTGCTTGAGCGCATAGGAGCCGATCTTTACAGGCTGCAGGGAATCGGCGCAGCCGGCGGACGTCAGGGCGAGCGATGCAATCAGCAGCGAATGAAGACGATGATATGATGATAACCTCATGATTCCTCCATTGGTAACAGGCATGCTTCCTATCAGTGCACTTGGCCGAGGACCAGCTGGCCCTCGACTTCTCCCTTTTTGACCGGGTGCTGGTTTTGGCCGGTCGCGTCAGGAACTTTCTTCGAGACGTAGCTATAGGCTTCATCCACGGTGACGATGCCGTCTTTGTCGGCATCGGCTTTGCCTTTCAATCCTTCGAGCAGGTAGTAGGTAAAGACGCCGTGACCCAGGTCTTCCCGTTCTTCGCTCACCTCGCTCGCCTTGCTCGCGGTCAGCACGACGCGGCCTTTGCCTTTTGAAAGACGGGAGAGGAACGTTTCTGAGACGACAGCGCGGCGCGACGCTGTCGCAAATGTTCGGCCGGCTGTGGCGCCGCTATAACAAGAATCCGAGATGAAAATGATTCGTTCGGGGGTGAGCCGCTGAAAGATGGTCTCGACTTCGCGCATCGGTAATCCCGTGGAATAGAGGTCGCGGGGATCGGCGTCGTAGGGGACAATGTATTTCTCCAGTCCGTCGTCGTTTCCGGCCGAGGCATCCGCCTCCGGCGCACCGTGACCGGCATAATAGACGATCACCGTGTCTTTTTCTCCCGCCTTCCGCTTGAGCTCGGTGCCGAGTGTCCGCTTGAGGGCCATCAGCGTGGCATGGTCGTTGAGGAGGAGAGTGATTTGATCTTTGGGGACGCCGATGTGCTGTGTCAAATATTCGTAAAACGCGAGGGCATCTTTGTCGGCGTAGCGGAGCGGTTGCACGCCTTTATATTGTGAAATCCCGATCACGACCCCCCAAATCTTGCCGCGGTCCAGGACCCGGTTGACCGTGAGGGTGCGGCTGGCTGAAAGATTCTCGTGATCGACTGCGGTAATGATGATCTGATTCTTTCCTTCGTGCAGGGCCACGCGCTCGGTGAATTCAAGGTTCGTCTGGATCGCGGATTCACCCGGCTTCACGGTGATCCCGCGACTCTCCCGTTGGGTCACAACCTGTCCGTTCACCCGAATTTCGATGCGCGCGACACCCCGTTCGCTGGCGGCGGCGCCGGTGATGCTGAGGCGGTCGGTGTTGACGTCCACGCCGTCGCTGGGGGTGGCCAGCGCGATCACCGGCGGCGCATTCTGGAACAGCTTGACGACAGGAGCGCCGCTGATCGTGGGTATCGGAATTTCCCCCTTGGTTTGCACGGGAGTTTCTACGACATCGCGTTTGGCGATCCATCCGGCCTCGCTACCGGAGATTTGCACGCGATACCAGTCGTTCAGCTCGCCGGTCGCTGCCAGGGCTTGATCCTTCACGGCTGAGGCAATCACGCTGGTTTCCACCCCCGCGCCGCTATGGATTTTTGCGGCGGCCTGTCCGATGGTGACGAGCTTATTCGTGGCCACGACCTGCGGCGCGATCCGGTGATCGATCGCCATCTTGACGGTCTCATCCAGAGAACTATTGACACTCCGTTCGCGGATAAACAGTCGGAGGGGGAGTTGGTCGTCCTTGATGTCGCGTCCAACGAACAGATTGACTCGAGCTTGCTTGGTTTCATCCGGTTTCAGCACGCCAAGATCGATCTGGCCCTTGCCGAGTCGCAGATGCTGGGTGGGCGGCACGGAAAGATCGACGGTGGTGTGCTGGGCTACGGTGGCTCCGACGTTCTTGATGGTCAGAAGGACATCGACAGCTTCGCCTTTTTGAATGCGCCCGTCGCCGTTTCCGACCGACGTGCCTGATCCGTCGTCGAGGATCTGTACGGTATAGGCGAACCGCGGACGGGGGAGACCTTTGAGCGCCAGGATCGCCTTCAGCGGCTCCGGCACAAAGCTATTGTATTCTTCGAAGACTAATCCCACAGGAATATCGCCGTCCGGATGGTCGGAGGGAATTTGAATCGTGACGGTATCCTGTGCGGACTGGCCACCGTCGAGTTTCCCGAAATAGAAGAGGTGGCCGTCGAGCGCCGGGTCGGCGCTTTTCGTTTTGGCCTGGAAGCGGTAGAGCGGTCCCTTCCCTTTATTTCGTGCGGTGAGGGTGAGGGTCACGGCACCCCCTGCGCGAACTTCCATCGGGTGAATGGCCAGTTCGGTTTCCGGAAGCGGCGGGGGAGAGGGTGGGGCGCCTATGTCGTTTCCGCGCAGTTTGATCTTGTCATGTAGGGTGGCGGTTACGGCTGCGGGCACGACCGGTTGGAGTTTGACCGCTCGATCCCGTCCGCCGGAAACCAAGACGGTGCCATCGGGAGACAAGGCGACCGACCAGACCGGGCCTTTATGTCCGCTCAGTGGATAGCGCTCATTGCCGGTGCCCACATCCCAGACACGCAAGCTTCCGTCGGCGCCTCCTGAAACCAGGGAATGTCCGTCGCTTGTGAAGGCGATGGTATTGACGTCGCCCTTGTGGCCGCTCAGGGATAGGTGTTCCTGTCCTGTTTCCAAGTCCCACAGGCGAATGGTACCGTCGGATGAGCCGCTGGCCATGAGAGAGGCCTTCGGCGAAAATGCGAGGCTTCGAACGGCGCCGGTATGACCGGCGAGGACGCTGCGGCGTTGCGCCGTCGCGAGGTCCCAGAGATGAATCTGCATGTCGCTGGCGCCGGTGGCGAGTAGCTTGCCATCCGGCGAAAACGCAATCGAATAGACGACGCCGAAGGCTCCTCTGACGGACTTCAACTCTTTCCCGGAGCCGGCCTCCCACAGCCGAAAACTTCCGTCGTTCCCGCCCGTCGCGATCATGTTGCCGTCTTTCGAAAAGGTGACGGATCGGACGGCGCCGAAGCTCGTCGTGACGGCCTTCAGTTCTCGTCCGCTGTCGACGTCCCAGATTCGAATCGACGTGTCCGCGCTGCCTGACGCCAGGATTTTGCTGTCCGGTGAAAAGGCCAGGGCATGGATGGAGCCCACATGGCCGCGGAGCACGCGCAGATCGCGCCCGGTCTCGGCTTCCCAGAGGCGAATGGCTTGATCGGTTCCAGCCGAGGCGACCAGCCGTCCGTCCGGTGAATAGGCGACGGCCAACACCTCACTATTATGGCCGGCCAACAGGCGAGGTGCCGTCTCTGTTGCGCGCGTCATGGTGGCAGGCAGGCTCATGACGACGATGAGCAGCCAGAAGAGGAAAAACTGCGACCTGCCCAGGACTTCGTCCGGGTGCGGCCTCATCATGAGAGTCTCCTTGCCAGAGCGTACCGCCATTGTCCGGTAGGTCGAGTGTGAGCTGCATTCGGTTCAACTGAGGCGGTTAGTCTATGTACTCTGTTGGATCAATGTCAAAGGCAAGCGCCTGAAACCCTTCCTAAGGGGGGCGCCGGCTCATTGACGTTCAGCGGAGCCTCAACACTTGACGGATGGGGGCGAAAAGCATAACACTTGCCCCGCAATAATCGTGTTGCGATGGTCCTGTTTCAGGTCTCCTGAACGAAGTGTCACAGATTGCTGGTTTTCTGCGCGCCCGTAGCTCAGTTGGATAGAGCATCAGCCTTCTAAGCTGAGGGTCGCTGGTTCGATTCCAGCCGGGCGCACCATGTTGGTCAGTCATTCATGCGTAGACTTCTTCGACCGCTTCCCCTCGCCCTCATCGGTAGCGCCGCGCTGTTGTTCTACACGCTTGTCGGCTTTTTCCTGTTGCCGTACCTCATCACGACTTTCGCGGTGCCGAAGGCCGCCGAGACAATCCGGCATCCGGTGGTTGTGAGAGAGGTGGCCGTCAATCCCTTTGAATTGTCTTTACGGATAGCCGGATTGGAAATTCGCGAGACCGATCAGACGCCCATGGTCGGGTTCGAAGAGTTCTTTGTGAATTTCCAGGCGGTCTCCTTGTTTCGTTTGGCCTATGTCTTCGATGCCATCCGTCTGACGATGCCCTATGTGGCGGTGAAAGTGGCCCCGAACGGTCACCTGAATTTGCGCGACCTGGTTCCTCCGGATGCGCCTGCAGACCAGCCGCCTCCTGCCAAGGCGTCCGAGCCGCCGGGGGCGATTCCTGCGGTGCAGATCGGGGTGTTCGAGATTGCTCAGGGCATCGTGGAGTTTCGAGACGAGTCCAAACCCCGGCCGGTGGCCATCGATATTGTGCCGATCGGCATCGTGCTCAAGAACTTCCATACCAAACCGGGCGGAGACAATACCTACTCGTTTGCCGCGGAATTGGGCAAGGGCGAAGTGCTGGATTGGAAAGGTACTATCACGTTGGAGCCGATCCGTTCCGAGGGCACGCTGGCCTTGAGCGGAGTCAAGATCCCTACGCTGTTTCAGTATGTTCAGAGTCAATTCCACTTCGACATACCTACCGGCACCATCGAAGCGAAAGTTCCGTATCGGCTTGACATGGGGGCGACTCCGCTGGATTTCACCATCTTGGAGGCTTTTCTGCATCTTGCGGATATCGGCTTGGTCGAAAAGGGGGATCTGGATCCGGTGATCTCCGTTCCCTCGTTCGCCATCGACGGTATTCAGATGGATCTAGGGCGTCACAAGGTGTCGATTGGATCAGTGGGTCTGGCGAACGCCTCCGACCGGGTCTGGTTGAATCCAGATAAAAGTCTGAATCTTCAAGCCCTCTTCGCGCCTGTCGCGATTGGAGCGGGGCCCGAGGAGCCTGCTCCGGCTGATCAGCCTAAAGAATCGGCAAAAGAGGCTTCACCTTGGTCGGTGGCGGTGAAAGAGGTGCAGGTCAAGAATCATACGATTCGATTCGAGGATCGATCTCTTCCCTCCACCATGCAGGCTAGGGTCGTGGTGAAGTCTGCACGGTCGCATGATCTGGCCTGGCCAATCACAGGACCGATTCCGCTTACCGTCGACCAGACCATCAATGACACCGGCACGTTCACGCTGGATGGCCAGATGGTGGTATCGCCCTTTCAAGCCGATTTCACGTTGGCGTTGAAGAATCTGGGACTGCCGCCGTTCGAGCCTTATCTGGAGCAAGCGACTCGCGTAGGAATCGACGATGGTTCGTTGGATATCGATGGTTCGTTTCACCTGGCGGTCGAACATCCGAAGGCTCCGCTGATGACCTTCCGGGGAAACCTGGGAGTGAAATCGTTGGCGCTGGTGAACCGGGAGGAAGGGCTGCCGTTTGCCTCCTGGAAGCATCTCCTACTGAAGCAGATCGCGCTGACCGTCGATCCGACGACGGTGGCGTTGGACGAGGTCGGCCTCGACCAGCTTCGTGTTCAACTGGCAGTGCAGTCGGATGGCACGATGAATCTGGCGCACCTGGTCAAAGCCCAAAAGGAGACTGAGGCGAAGCCTGCGCCAGCGCCTGAACCGTCTCCGGGCAAGTCAAAGCCGGCGCCAGAGATCACGATAAAAACGGTGAAGCTGATGAAGGGGGCCGTCATGTTTCAAGATGACGCCATCGTACCGTCGGTGCGGACGGGGCTCGAAGAATTGACCGGGACGGTGAAAGGGTTGTCTTCGAAGCAAGTGGCGAAGGCTGACGTCGACTTGTCGGGCAAGCTTGGCCGGGTGGCCCCACTACGGATTGTGGGCAAGATCAATCCGCTCAGCGAGGACGCGTACACTGACATCTCAGTGAAGTTCGACAATATCGATCTAACCACTGCTGGTCCCTATAGCGGGAAGTATGTGGGCTATTCCATCCGGAAGGGCAAGCTCTTCCTGGATCTGGCGTATAAGCTGTCTCAGCATGAGCTGGAGGCGGAGAACAAGGTGCTCATCGATCAGTTGGGCTTTGGAGAGAAGACCGAGAGTCCCGATGCCACCTCGCTTCCGGTTCCCCTGGTCGTCGCGCTGCTCAAGGATCGAAAAGGCCAGATTGCGATCGATCTGCCGGTGCGCGGGAATCTGAAGGATCCGGACTTCAAGTACGGGAAGCTATTGTTGAATACAGTACTGAATCTGCTGGGCAAGGCCGTGACTTCGCCGTTTGCCCTGATTGGGTCGCTTGTCGGAGGCAGCGGTGAAGAGTTGCACGCGATCGAATTTGCGCCCGGCCGTAGTGAACTTGCGGACGCCGAAACGAAAAAGCTGACGACGCTGGTGACGGTGCTCACGGAGCGTCCGGCTCTGTCCTTGGATGTGGCAGGCATGGCCGATAAGCAAGTCGATGGGCGGGTGCTGGCCGAAGAGCAGTTCCTTGAGCGGTTGCGGCAGCTCAGGCTTGAGGGGGCCGGCAAGCCGGCAGGCAAAGAGCCGGTTCCTGCGCCAGCGCTCTCACTGGAGGATGAATCACGCCTGACGACGGTCTGGTATGCCAAGCAATTCCCTCCGGCAGTCGGTCAGCCTGAGGCACCGCCGCCATCAGTGCCTGATATGAAGATGCGTTTGCTCCAGACGATCACGATCGAAGAGGGGACGTTCCGCCTTCTGGCGCAACGCCGCGCGGAGCGGATCAGAGAGTGGCTCACGCAGCAGGGGCAGGTGGAAGAATCCCGAATCTTTATGCTGGAGGCGGGGTTCAAGGACGGGAGCGGAGCCACCGTGCCAACGCCTCTCGCGATGGCCGCGCACTAGGCTCGGCGGAGCCGCGCCTTCTTAGCGCTGGAGTGGGTTACTTCGAGTAGCGCATGCGGATGCCCTGCAAGAGCGAGAGCTCGATCTCTGAGGCGGAGAGCTCTTCAGGAAAGAGGACGCCGGAGATCTTGCAGGCGTTGATGGAGGCGCCCCGCAAATTGGATTGGCTGAAATCGATGCCGCGAAGATCGGATTGGCGGAAATAGCAATCGCTGAAATCCAGTCCGGTGGCATCCAGGCCGCGAAGATCCAGGCCTCGCAGATCGCAGCTTTTCAAATCGCACTTGTCGCCTGCGGCTTTCTTGACGTTGAACTCCTTAATGCAGCCTTCGCGGAGCAATTTGTACATCGGATCGTTTGAGATCCGCAGTGCGATCGGACTAGGCTTTGCCTGCTCCATATATCCTCCTATGCCGTCGGGCTCTCGACTGTATCGGAGGCAGCAGGTGAATGCTTAAGTGGGGAGGCAAATTAATCTGTCTGGCAGGGGAGGGGTTGAACTCTCCGGTCTGAACTCAGTAATGTAGCGACTTAGGTGCGCTGTTCAATTAACGAACTTATTGTCCTCTGAGTTGATGAAAGGAGTGTCATATGGCAATCCGTTTAGGAGATGAAGCCCCGAATTTTACGGCAGACACGACCGAAGGCCCGATCAACTTTCATGAATGGCTTGGCGGCGGATGGGGGATTTTGTTCTCGCATCCGAAAGACTATACCCCGGTCTGTACGACCGAGTTAGGGACTGTGGCCAAGATCACGCCTGAGTTCAAGAAGCGGGGAGTGAAAGTCATTGCGGTGAGTGTCGATCCATTGGACTCTCATAAGGGCTGGATCAATGACATCAACGAAACTCAGCATACCACAATGAATTATCCGATCATCGCCGATCCGGATAAGAAGGTCGCGACCCTCTACGACATGATCCACCCGAATGCGATCGACAATATGACCGTCCGTTCGGTGTTTATTGTCGGACCAGACAAAAAGGTCAAGCTTACCTTGACCTATCCGGCGTCATGTGGCCGTAACTTTGATGAGTTGTTGCGCGTGATCGATTCACTCCAACTGACCTCGAAGTTCAAGGTCGCCACCCCGGCGAACTGGAAGGACGGGGAAGATTGCATCATCACTCCGGCCGTGAATGACGCGGAGGCGAAGACGCTTTTCCCGAAGGGGTTCAAGACCGTGAAGCCGTATTTGCGCTATACGCCGCAGCCGAATAAGTAACACGCATTCACAAGCGATACAGGGGCGGGAGGTGCTGAGCATCTCCCCCCCTTTTTGTCTGGGGGGCAATAAGTCTGTTGAAACGCTAGACCAACAACAGCCCGGCAGTGCGAGCTTTTCTCCAGTTGGGACTTTCCAGAAATGCGGCGAACTCTTCGACCGTCCCTGGAAAACTGGCTTGTATGTCTCGAATCCAGTGATAGGGTGTTGTTTTATTCTTGCGAGGGGTCGCTTGTTTGATGACGGTTTGAAACCACTGCCCCTGTGAGTGGGGGAGCTGGATGACCGTCTTGGCAAATCGTCCTTGCAGTGTCACTGTGATCCGTCTGGTCTGTGCCGTCGAGACCGGCTGCGTGCCGAGCCACACCAATCGGCGTTCAAGTGGTAGATGGTCAGGCTCTATTCCTTTGCGGAGAAGGTTCCGTACCCAGGTCTTGGGGACGTGCGGCTCAGGCACCTCATGGTCGAACCACTGACGGATATCCATCGTGAGCCCTCGCCCCTCCAGAAAGTTCAGCATGGAGCGGCGTAAGCCTTCGCCCAGCCAGGCTGGGGTTTTCCCGACAGGGTCTCGGTGAATCAGATCGTTATCAGCAAAACCATCAAATGTCGGTCCGAGGATGCGCAGTCCATGGCTTTTGGGGTCAAGGCCGACCGGGCTGTGGGCCGTCGTGGTAAAGCGATGCCAGAAGGCCGATTGCATCAGGTCCGCTTTGAAGAGTTGCCGCACACGTTCAAGAGCATCCACGGCTTCTTGGATCGTTTCAGAAGGGAATCCATACATGAGATACGCATGAATCAAAATGCCGGCCTCTTTGAAGGCGGCCGCGACGAGTGCGGTCTGATCGACGGTGATCCCTTTTTTCATCTTTTCTAGCAGTCGATCCGAGGCCGCTTCCAGGCCTGCTGTCACGGCGATACAGCCGGAGGCGGCTAAGAGTTTGCACAGATCCGGTGAAAAAGCCTCTTCGAACCGGATGTTTCCCCACCAGGTGATGTCGAGCTTTCGTTCCAGTAAACCCAGTGCCAGCGCCTTCAGCGCCGCAGGCGGGGCGGCTTCATCCACAAAGTGGAATCCGCGTTGCCCGGTTTCGGCGATCAGTTGCTCGATCTGTTGGATCAGCCGTTCGGTCGGCGTCACTTCATACCGGCTGATGTAGTCGAGCCCGACATCGCAAAAGGTGCACTGCTTCCAATAGCAGCCGTGCGCGACGGTCAGTTTGTTCCAATGACCTTCGGACCAGAGGCGATGCATGGGATTCGTGCTGTCAAGGATTGTCAGGTAGCGATCCAGCGGCAATCCCCGATAGGTCGGACATCCGACGTCCTTCATGCTGAAATTAGACACGGACCGATCGTCGGCGAAGCGGACGCGATGCTCGTCTCTGTAAAACGTGCGGCAGAGCCCGGTTCGCGAGCGTTGTCCCGTAAAATGTTCGAGTAGCGAGAGAAGCGGTCGTTCCCCGTCGTCCAACGTGATGAAGTCCACGTAGTCGAACACGCGAGGATCGCTGACACGCCGCAATTCGGTATTCGCATAGCCGCCGCCGAGCACAATCGGGAGATTCGGCCTCCGCTGCTTCATCGCCTGAGCAATCCGAAATGCGCCGTAGAGATTGCCGGGAAAGGGGACTGACAGACCCACGAGGGTCGGATCCACCCGGTCGAGGTGTGGCCACAGAGCATCCAGTAGGAATTCATCCGTCAAGCTGAGCGGCTCAGCGAGAGCCAAGGCTAACCGGTCGAATGAGGATGCGGAGTGAGCCAGATGTTCAGCGTAGCGGCTGAGGGCGAATGATGGACTGACCGTGGCTTGGACCAGGTCGGCGAGGTCCTCGAGATAAAGCGTGCCCCAGTGCTTCGCTCGGTCTTCAATCGGAACAGATTTCTGAAATCTCGTTTTGCCGTCGAACCGTGGACCTTGCGGAAGAAATCCAGGATGGATGAGCCGCTTCGCTGCCTCTGGAGTCTTGCCCTGCAGGAACGTCACCACTGTGCCGATCGTACTCAGGTAAGCGTCTTCGTCCGCGAGCATGGCGAAGGCTTGTTGGGGAAGATCGTCTGACTGCTGCCGCACAAGACGAAAGACCTCCTGAAGTCCATCGGGACTGAACAGCCGCAACACCATCTCGATCCCAAGATCTGCCTGTTCACAGGTGATGCCCTGAGATTGCAAGAATCCGGTGAGATAGGCAGTGGACGGGTACGGGGTATTGAGCTGGGTCAGCGGGGGAATCAGTAACAGGACTCGGGGCGCGGTCATGACCTCGACATAGCATACTGTCGGGCGGGAATGCTATGTCGCCGTGCCCGGTGGCACGGATGGCTGGTTCTGGACCTTATCGTTTCGTATCGATGATGCTGCCCAGCATATCGTCGGCGGTTTTCAGCGTGCGGAGATTGGCTTCGAATCCGCGCTGAGCCACGATCTGGCTGACAACTTCTTCTCCGAGATCGACGTTGGACAATTCGACCTGGGCCGCACCGTATCCGCGTTCTTGCAGCACGCTCGGTCCGGCGGAATCGTCCTTTTGGACGACCGGCAACACGCCACCGGTTCCGACCTCGACGGACTCAACCCTTGATTTATGGAATCCGTCGGTATTCACATTCGCCACGTTATGGGCGGAGACATCAAGCTTTTTGGCGAAATTCGTCAGGCCCGATAAGGCTGTGTCGATTGCGGACATCATAAAGCACCTCCCAGTCCCGTTCCGAGATAAGCGCCTTGGAGCCTGCGGAGAGAGAACTGTTCTGGGGGAGAGCTGGCACGCCAGTGGCGCTGGAAGAGGACTGCGTTGTGGCGGCTAGGCTGACCCTGGAACATACGTCCCTCGTTAGGTCCCTTGGCTTTGCGTCCCACCCTCTCGAGTGGTTTGCCCTTGTCACGTGGCCGGCATTGATCGGGATTGATCAACCTAGCCTCTTTTTGAACTGGCTTAAGTGTAGCAGATTCTGCGGGACCGCAGTGCAGCTGACCTGCGAGGAAGCAGCAACAACCGGCCTCAATGAGCGCCGGAAAGTTTATCGAGACGTTGCATGAAACGATCGCAGGATGCAGCGATGCTTTCCGGCAATTCCCGTATCTGGCTTCCCAGAATGAAGACGCAGTCACGGCCGTAGACCTCCCACATCTCTCTGATGCGGTCTTCTCCCATGCGCCCGCTGCCGGAGGCAAAGGTGGGTACACGATCCACAGGAATCGGCACTGCCAGAGATTCTTCGTGTACAGTCTTGCCGGCTGATTGGAAACCTGAAGCGGGAGGTAGGATAGGGCATGATATCTGCTCAGGCCCCTTCATGACGGGCTGGATGGGGAAAATCAAAATGTTGGCTAACCGATTGGACTCAGCAATAACGGATGCAATCGGACTAGAACCCTAAGTGAAGACTCTCAAGTTTAATCCTGATTCAGCCGATCCATGAGAGCTGAGGGTATGCGGTCTGTTTGATGGATACGACTCGATATGGCACCACGCACAATTCCGCTGTCTGATTTGAAAATAGGTATGTATGTGATTGGGGTGGACCGCTCTTGGCTTCACACGCCCTTTCTTCGGCATAAATTTGAAATCTGCGCGCAATCGGAAATCGACACCTTGCGGGCATCGGGCATTGCCCAGGTGACCATCGATACCGGTCGGGGCCTCGATGTGGCGGTTCCTGAGGTGACACCGTCCGATCCTGTCCCTGTGTGTGAGGCTATGTCTTTGGCGCCCAGTCACCCGGCCTCGAATCCTGTTCCCCACGAACGTACGGCCGTAATGTTGGCGGACAATCTTGCTCTGGCGAAACAACGGCGCACAGAGTGGATCAATCGGCTCAATCACATTTTCGACGGCACGCGGGCGACAGGGCTGGTGTCTTACGCAGAAGTCAGGCAGCTCGTGGATGAGATGATCGGGTTCATCTTCGAACGCCAGGCGGCCTGTTACGCCGTGATGGGCCTGCGGGAGCAAGACCCGACCTTGCACGAGCACGGCTTAACGGTTTGCACGCTCTCGGTCATCATCGGGCAGGCGTTGTCCTATCCTCGGGAAGTGTTGCAACACGTGGGTGTGGCCGCGCTGCTCCATGACGTGGGCCTGGTCCGTCTACCCAGAAATATTTTGAAACGCACCAAGACCATGCCGCCGGCTCAGCAGGCGCTCTACGACAGCCATCCGGCGCAGGGGCTCGTGTTGTTGGAGAAAAGCGGGGTCCGCGATGCGGAGGTCCTGTCCATCGTCAAGTACCATCATGACGCACCGACAGGTCCGGTCGGTACCGAAGGGGAGACGGGACAAGACCGGGCCTATGCTGCGTTGGTGGGGATTGTCGACCAGTATGACGAATTGCTGACGGGCCAAACGGGCGGGCCACCGCTGTCGTCCAATCAAGCGATGACGCAATTGTATCAACGCTACCGTGATCAGCCCTATTTGCTCGACCACGTGTCGTATTTGATCAGAGCGATCGGCGTATTTCCTCTCTACAGTCTCGTGGCGTTGAAATCAGGGGAGGTTGGCGTCGTGGCATCCATTACCCCCGGCAAGGCTCACCTTCCAATTCTGTATCTCTGTCGGGATGCGAGAGGTGTGTCATGGGCTCCGCCCCAGGAATTGGATCTTGCCCAGGAACCTGAGGGCGGCCGAAGCATTCATGACATCCGGGACCCACGGCGGGAAGGAATCGATGTGGAAGACATTCTGAGACAGGTGGCCGCATGACCGCCCAGTTGCAACCGGAGTCGAATGCCCGCGGGCCGGGACAGATGTCCTGGCTGCCGACTCGTGAAGATACCTTCCTCTTGATGGAATCGTCGGGCGACGCAGTCTTCGTCACCGACCGAAGCGGGCGGATTTTGTCCGTGAATCCGATGGCGCAGCAACTGGTCGGACGTACCTGCGATGTGATCGGCCAGTCGTTTCAGGACCTGATGGATTGCCGGCTGCCGGAGCCGAATGGATCGGGAGGTATTCCGTTCCAACAGATGATGAAAACCGGCGAAGTCACGATGGTGCCATCCCATCAGTGGACACGAGGGGACGGAAGCCGATTCGAGCTCTCGACCACGTTTTGGCCACGAGTGCAGCTAGCCGAGCGAGTTGGAGCGGTCATCGTCACGCGGGATCTGACCACTGCGATGGAAGTGCAGCGGGATGTGCAGCGTGTCGCGCGACTGGCCGAAGATTCCCCGAATCCGATTGTTGAATTCGATGGCGCCGGCGGAATGCTCTATGCCAACACGGCGATGGTGGAACTCTTGACCGCCTGCGGTGCGCTTGAGAAAGGGATCGAGGCGATGCTTCCTCCTAATCTTGACGGTATTCTCAAGGACTGTCTGCGCACCCGCTCGGCCTCCTGTCGTATTGAGCATGTGATCGCCGAGCGAATACTTGCCTGGTCGTTTTTCCCCCTGGGTGACCTCGATCAGATTCGAGCCTACGGGTTGGATGTGACCGCCGACGTGGCGCTGCGTCGAGCGAAGGACGTGGCCGAAGAATCTGCCCGTGCCAAGGGGATCTTTCTCGCCACCATGAGTCACGAACTCAGGACGCCGATGAACGGCGTGTTGGGCTGCACACAGTTGTTACAGGACACGTCGTTGACCGATGCACAACGGCAATTGCTGCAAACCATGCATCGATCCGCCGAAGCGCTCTTGGTATTGGTGAATGACATCTTGGATTTTTCAAAAATCGAAGCCGGCAAGATGTCCCTGGAAACGGCGGACGTGCATCTGCGTTCGCTTATCGAAGATGTCGTGACGCTCGTGTCTGAATTGGCCAAGAAGAAGGCGCTGGAATTGACAGTGGAGGTTGCGCCGGAGGTACCGGGAAGTCTGCGAGGAGATCCGGTGCGCCTGCGCCAGATTCTCTTCAATCTGGTTGGCAATGCGATCAAATTTACCGAGCGTGGCCGCGTAGCGGTAGCGGTCACGTTGCAGCAAGCACCCTCCCATCTGCCGGAGAGCATCCTCCTGGCGTGGAGCATCACGGACACGGGCATTGGCATGACGGAGGAACAGCAGGCCAGACTCTTTCAGGCCTACTCGCAGGCGGAGGCGTCAACCGCCAGGAAGTTCGGCGGAACAGGCCTCGGGCTGATGATCTGCCGCCAGCTTGTCGAGCTGATGGGAGGGGAGATCGCAGTCGACAGCCAGGTCGGGAAGGGGACAACATTCCATTACACCACACTGGTGTTACCGGCGATTCAGCGGGAACAGGTTCAACCCGTGGGCACAGCGGTGTCCAAACCGGAGGTACGAGTCGGGAGTCCGAAGCGCATTCTGGTCGCCGACGATAACGAGATCAATCAGGTGGTGGTGTGTAAGTTTCTTCAGAAGCTGGGCTTCGAAGTAGAAATCGCCCGGAATGGTCGTGAAGCGTTGGAAGCCGCGTCGAGAACACCCTACGATGCGATTCTGATGGACTGCGAGATGCCGGAGATGGACGGCTATGACGCCACTCGTGCAATCCGGCAGCGGGAGATGGGCCAGGATAGACACATTCCTGTCATCGCCCTGACCGGTCATGCCTCCGCAGATGACGAACGAGTCTGCTTGGAGGCCGGGATGGATGGTGTCCTCACGAAGCCAGTCACGCTCCCGGCACTGCGCGGGATCCTTGACCGGGTCCTTCGGCGTCTATAAGGCCGCTCTCGATTACCACTCTTCAATCGGCACCTCTTCCTGAGGCCACTGGACGCATCCCGCCTTCATCGGGTACGTTCTCACACTGTACGGAGAGACGACCGGTGGCGCACGACTATCTGCTGTATGGCGACTTCAATTGCCCCTTCTGCTATGCGCTGCATGAACGGCTGCACGAGTTGCAGTTGCTCGATCGTTGTGCGTGGCGGGGCGTGCAGCATGCGCCGCATCTGCCGCGCCCGATGAAGGCATGGGGAGGGTCGTTAGGGGCGGAATTGCGCCATGAGGTGGCCGTCGTGCAGCGGTTGGCACCGGGACTGCCGATTGCGCTGCCGCCCGGCAAACCCAACACCGGACCGGCAATTGCTCTGGCCGCATCGCGGTTCCAGTGCGATCGTGAGGCAGGAATGCAGATGGTGCGCGCCTTGTACCACGCATTCTGGGTGAAAGGACAAGACCTCTCGAACCCCCTCGTTCTAGATGAATGGGGGATTCCAGACGGGAGTGATCTCGACCAGGTGATGGGGGAGTGGGAAGCGGCCTGGCACGGGACTGGCCAGGCCGGAGTTCCACTGGTGGTTTCACCGGGAGGGGTTTTGCTGGTCGGGTGTGTGCCGACCGAGCAGATTCAGGCGTTCTTCAGTTTGCCGGATTGACCTCACCCGATGTCGAGCGTCATGACGTAGTTCTGCAAGTCCCGCCGGTGCTCCTCTTCCGTTCCTTTCAGCGACTCAATCTCTTTCCGGAGTTTCTCCAGTTCCGTTTCCTGTCCATCCAGCTTTTTGATATAGCGATTGTACAGATCGGAGTTCTGTTGGAGCCGCTGCATGTTCTCGCGAATGCGGCCGTGCTCTGCGGTAATCTCGCCGATCCGCTGTTCAAGTCTGGTGCGTTGCGCGCGGCTGTCATCGAGTTTGCTGCGGAGGTGTACGACCCGTTGCAGGGCCTCTTTCACTTTGGCGCTGACCTCTTTCGCCTGTTGGATATAGGCGAGTTGGTCGAGGCCGCTGTCCATCAAGAGAATCGACTCCTGGATCGGGAGCGTCTCCTTCACGCGCAGGGTCGCGGTTTTGCCCGCATCCACGGCGAGGCTGAAGCGATAGTGGTCTCTGGTCCGTTCCGTCGCCTCCTTCGGCTCGACCAGTTTCCAATCGGGACGAGAGGGCTGCTCGATTAAGACCGTCCTGGCTCTGTGGTCGCGATTCCTGACGAGGTAGGTCCGATCCTCAACCAGCCGGCGAGAGACCAACATCGTGCCTTTCTTGAGCGAGACGGTTGCGAGTTCCTGATTGCCGCCTTCGAGCTTAGGCTCGACTTCCGTCTTCAAGTCGAGCGCATAGGTGATCAACCGATCCTGTCCCGGCGCCAGATCGCGGATCTGCGCATCGCCGGCGTAGGCGCCGCCATCGAACACGGTGATGGGGCCTTGCATCAGATGGAGCGTTGAACTGTTCTTGAGGCGGTAGCCGTTGAGCGGGTGTGTCGCATTCACGGATTGATTATAGACGGCGAGTTTCTGGCCCTGGAGCGATTGGCCGATGATCGGCAACAGCGCACTCTGATGTTTGCCCAGCGTGACCGGTTGATCCAGGCGATATTCGAACAGCTCACCTTTGTCTTCGGCCATAGCGATCGAGGCCACGCCCTGGTCGATTCGCCCCATCTCCATGTCCTCGGACATCGCCAGTTCAGCCGGCGCGTTGGCGCGTCCGCCGGCAAAGCCTTCGGCCAGCTTCCCGAGTAACCGCTCCTTCTTCATCTCGCTGCGGGCCGGAGCGGCGGCAGCGGGGGAGGTGGGCTTCGCCTCATCCATGGCGTCCCCGTAAGTGTGGGGTTTCAGGTTCGCATAGAGCTCCGGCTGCACGACCGGTCGGGGATTGTAGAGCGGCTGATAGAGATCCATGGTGAAGGAGATAGGCCGGCCGGAGATGAGGGAGAGCCTCACATCCTGCCAGTCCTGATGCGTCTGATTCTCCACGATGGCCCAGCCTTGCAGATACGGCGCCTTCTCTTCATCCAGGACCAGACGATAGGTCGTTTTCCAGACCGGTGTTTCAGTCAGATAGGCCACACGGGCCTGGCGGCTCCCGGTGCCGTCGAATTGAATGGAGACCGTCTTGCGTTGGGCGTCGTGGTTCGTCGCCAGAGTCGCGAGCGCCTGCTGCAGTTCGGTATTCAAGGCCGTATCCAATAATTTGACCCGCTGGATCTGTGCGAAGGGGAGCGAGCGAAAGCCGTCGTCAGTCAGGAGGTTGAGATATTCCTGCTCGATGGTTCGACGAGTGGAGCCATCACTCAACGATTCCGCCTTCTTTTCCACGCCCAGGATAGTACCCAGCAGGGCATTGGGTGCCGTCACCTCGACCCGTTCGCCGCGCACCTGTGTCAGGATC